>JACQTH010000351.1 GCA_016210935.1 Acidobacteriota bacterium
CAGGCGCGATTCGAATACGGAGCGGATCGCTACGGCGCGCGGCTGGACCACTTGTATGTCGGTGACCACTTCAACCCCGAAGTTGGGTTCGTGCAGCGTGACAATTTCCGGCGCTCCTTCGCTTCGGCGCGCTTCAGCCCGCGTCCCGCGTCGATTCGACGGGTCCGCAAGTTCAACTGGGAAGGAAGCCTCGAGTACATCCTGGACGGGAGCGGCGTGCTCGAAACGCGCGTCCAGACGGCGCGCTTCGGAACCGAATTCGAATCGAGCGATCTCTTCAACGTCGAGGTCAGGCGGGACTACGAGCGGCTGATACGGCCGTTCTCGATCGCGAGGGATGTCAGCATTCCGGTCGGTGCGTACCAGTTTACCGACGTGCAGACCAGCTATACCTTCGGCGCGCAGCGGCGCGCCTCGGGGACGATCACCCTTCAGCGCGGCGCGTTCTACGACGGTACCATCACCGGCGTGAGCTACACCGGCGGACGCATCTCCGTGACACGCCACCTGTCGCTCGAGCCGAGCCTCTCGATCAATGACGTCGACCTGCCAGCCGGCGACTTCACGACCCGGGTGTTTCGCATCCGCACCGACTACGCGTTTTCCCCGCGCATGTTCTCGAGCGCGCTCCTGCAGTACAGCTCCGGGGATCGCACCTTCAGCAGCAATCTCCGGTTCCGCTGGGAGTATCGACCCGGCAGCGAGCTGTTCGTGGTCTACACCGACGAGCGAGCCAGGCTGCGGCGCGCGCCGGCCTACGGTCTGAGGAACCGGGCCTTCGTGGTCAAAGTGAACCGGCTGTTCCGGTTTTGAGCGATCACCGTCAGGCCGAGCCTGCCGTCAGGGCGCTCACCAGCCTGTCGATGTCCTCGTGCGTGTTGAAGACCGAGACCGAGACGCGCAGCCGCTGTTCGTTCTCGATGATGGTTGCGGCGATACCCGCCTGACGGAACCGCTGCCGCGTCCCGGTCACATCCTTCAATCGAAAGGCGACGATGGGCGTTTCGTTGCCGTGCGGCGTCAACGACGGATAGCCAATCGACGGAAGCTCCTTCTGCAGCCGGTCGGTGAGCTGACGGGCGTGTGCGCGGATATTCGTCAGCCCCAGTTTCTCGATGTACTGCAGCGACGTGTAGCAGCAGAGCGCCAGCGCGCTCGCGAACGTGCCGGTCTCGTATTTCGCCGCGCCGGGCAGCGGCTCCCACGTCAGCCCCGCGCGATTGAAGTTCCTGATCTGACGATGTCCGTACCGCGTGGTCGGGACTACGGCGTCCTGAAGGTCCTCGCGGACGTAGAGGAATCCGAACCCGCGCTCCCCCATCAGCCACTTGTAGGTCGCGGTCGATCCGAAGTCGATCCCCATGGCGCGGACGTCGATCGGCACCGCTCCCGCCGCCTGCACCATGTCGGCAAAGACGTACGCTCCGCGCGCGTGCGCGAGATCGCTGATCGCCCTGACGTCGTGCAGGTAGCCGTTGACGTTCGAGACCAGCGCCATCGACACAAGCCGCGTGTTCTTGTCGATCGCGCGCTCCATATCCCGGGTGTCGATCGCCCAGTCGCGATGCTTGACGACGCGCAGCTCGAGGCCTTTGGACTCCAGCGATTTGTACATGTAGAGCGACGTGTCGAAGTGCAGCTCGTCCAGCACGACGTTGCCCCCTCGCCGGGGCAGGTCCATTCCCATCACGACGATGTTCTCGCCGTCCGACGTGTTCTGGATGAACGCGATCTCGTGCGGCTTCGCGCCGATCAGGGCCGCGAAGCGGCGTTTGAGATCCTTCTGCTGCTCCTCGCCGAAGTCCGTACGTCCTTCGCCGGGTCCGTTCAGACGAAACGCGACGTGCTCCTGCAGCGCGCGGGACGCCGGCACGCTCATCGGATGAATCGCCGCGGAATTGAGATACGTCTGCCTCGCGGTCACCGGAAAATCCGTCCGAACTGACGGGGGGAAGCCCCCGGTCTGGGCCTCCTCGAACGCGACGGCCGATCGCGTCGCCGCGGCCAGCGCCGCGGTGCTCAAGAGAAACTGCCGGCGATTGATGGACATGATGACTCTCATGGTTGTGGGGCCACGCGGCGACTGCAGGCGCGGCCCCGATTCACGTGGCGCGAACCGTGGGACCACGCTTCAGCTTGGTTTCAGCGAAGCGCGCTCCTGACCAACCTAAGACTTGGTCCCACGAGTACAGCTTCAGCGCGATCCGCTCGTCGACGTCCCCTGACCGCGCGCCCGTGCCAGTCCCTTGACCGACGGCGTCCGGTTCGGCGTTCGGAGCAGCGCCTGCTCGTACGCCGCGGCGGCGTCCTTCGCTCGGCCGACCTCCAACAGGATGTCGCCGTACAGCTCGAGCGCCGGCTTGATCGGATCAGGCGGACCTGACGGGGCGTTCGTCGTCAACTCGATGTCGGCGGCTTCCTTCGCCAGCCGCACGGCTTCCTCCTTCTGGCCGCGCGCGAGCCTTGCCACTGCTGCGACTTCCCTTTCCATGATTGCCGGCTGCTTCGCGGCGTACGCGTCCTTCGCCTCCGTGCGCTCGCGGATGGCGCGCAGCTGCGCCTCCGCCTTTTCGGCCGTGCCGGCGTCGCCGAGCTTCGCCGCGCTCATGCCGGCAATGAAGGTCCAGGTGGCGTTGCCGCCGTAGGCCGGTCCCATGCCGGGCATGCCGCCGGGCATAGCGAAGCTGCCGGGCGTGCTGCCGTGCTGGTCCGTGGTTTTCGCCCTCGCCGGATCGTCCAGCGGAATCTTCTCCCACTGTCCCGTCTCGAGGATGTAGCGCGCCCGCATGCCGAGATAGCCGTTGCGGACGTTCTGCGCGTTCGGGTTGCGGTCCGCCGCCTGCTTCGCGGTCTCGACGTTCTTCTTCGCCTCGTCGAGCTTCCCCATCATCAGGTTCGCGTAGAGCAGCCACGACAACGTGTGGAAGTCCTCGCGGCCTTCGGCCAGCTTCAGCCGCGTGTTCACCTCCATCGCGGCCTTGTACGCCACGATGTTCGAGGCGGCCACGTCCTGCCACATCCCGAGCTGAACGAAGATGTGCGACGGCATGTGGAGCGCATGCGCGGCCGAGGGGGCGATCTTCGCGTACGCGCGCGCGGCCGGCAGGCCGAGCGGCGCGTGATCCGGATCGTCGAACGAATGAATGATGAAATGTGCCCCGCCCGGATGGTTCGGATTCTCCTGGAACACTTTCTGGACGATCGATGCGGCGAGCGCCTGACTCCGGAAGCCTCTGTCTGCCGGCCGGACGGTGCCCAGCAGCGACAGCGCGTAGAACGTCGCGATCTCGTGATCGTCCGGCCACTGCTCGTACATCTTGCGCATCGCGTCCGAATACGCCTGATCGCGCGCGAGCTTGTCGCCCTCCGTGTAGAACAGCGTGTGGGCGGCTTCCATGAAGGCCTTCTCTTTGGGCAGCTTCGCTTTCGCCAGACGCCCGTCGGCCGCCGGCGCCAGCTTCGCCAGCGCTTTCTTCGCGGCCTCCACGTTCACCTGCGCCCAAAGTGGATGGTTGTGGCTCATGGCCTCGCCCCAGTAGGCGAGCGCAAAATTCGGATCGAGCTGCTGCGCCTTCTGGAACGCTTCAGCCGCTTCGTCGAACTGAAAGCTGTGAAGCTGTTTGACGCCCTGGAGAAACGCCGGCTGCGCCGCGGCGGCGCCCGACGTCGGGAACCGGATCGTGCCGAGCTCCGGTGTCTGCGCGTGGACCGACCTTGACCCCTGTGCAGCGAAGACGCACAGGACAGTGCTGCCGCACAGCGCGACAAATGAGCGCACGTGACGAGATCTCATGGGTCCTCCCTTTTCAGGGGAAAGTATAGTGCCTCGGGCTCCCGGTCTCCGAGGGCGCCTGGAGTGCCTCAACAAGTTTGGAGAAGGCCGTTATGCGGAATCCAACGAGGTTCTTCCAGCTCCTTGCCGCATAACGGCGGCGCGCACAGCGCGCCTGCGACGGAGCGGCGCGGGGCGTCGGGGTCCCCGCGAGCGACCGAGCCGGGGTGTGGGGCGGAGCCCCACGTAAGGAGGAGGTTTGAGATATGACGAGTCGCCTTCGCGTGGCGGCCGGCCTGGCCGCCGTGCTCGCCGCCGGCGTCACGGGCACGGCACAGATCACGAACTTCACACCGGTCACCGACGAGATCCTCCGGAATCCCAAACCGGAAGACTGGATCCACTGGCGCCGCACACCCGACGCCTGGGGTTACAGCCCGCTCGAGGAGATCAATACCGAGAACGTGCGCAACCTCCGACTCGTCTGGAGCTGGGCCCTCGAGGACGGCTCGCAGCAGACGACGCCGCTCGTCTACAAC
>JACQTH010000029.1 GCA_016210935.1 Acidobacteriota bacterium
ACACCAGCCCGATCATCGCCGTCGCGAGGTCGGTGCCGGTCGTGCCCTGCCGCACGCGGGCGCCCCGGATGAATTCCTGCGCGATGGTCCCGACGACGAATCCGCTCAACGCGAAACAGATTCCCGAGCTCCAGACGCGCACGCCAATCGCGACCACGCCCGCTCCGACGACAACGGCCGTCAGCACGGGCCACATGAACTGGTCGCGCAGGTTTCCCAGCGTCGATTTCCGCCATGCCAGAAGCGGCCCGACGCCCGTGAGCAGCAGCAGCGCGAGCCCGATCGGAAGCATCCATTTATTGAAGAACGGGGCGCCGACCGTCAGGCGCTCGCCGGTCACCGCCTCGCTCAGCGTCGGGAACATCGTCGCGAACACCACGAACAGGGCTCCAAACAGCAGAATCCAGTTGTTGGCGAGGAATGCCGCCTCGCGCGAAACCCACGAATCCAGCTCGTTCCGGGCTTTGAGCAGCGGCAGACGGTGGAATACGAACGCAAAGCTCACCGTCAGGATCCCCACCATGAAGATGCTGAACAGCCACGCGAGCTCCCGGTTTTCCCCGAACGCATGGACGGACTGCACGACGCCGGACCGCGTCAGAAACGTCCCGAAGATCGTCAGGAAGAACGTGATGATGACGAGCGTCACGTTCCACACGCGAAGCATCCCGCGCCGCTCCTGCACCATCACCGAATGCAGGAACGCGGTTGCGGTGAACCACGGCAGCAGGCCCGCATTCTCCACGGGATCCCACTCCCAGTAGCCCCCCCATCCGAGCTCCTCATAGGCCCAGATCATCCCGAGCGTCAAACCAAAACAGAGGAAGAGCCAGCTCACCATCGTCCACCGGCGCACGGCTCGAAGCCACGCGTCGTCGAGATAGCCGGTGATGAGCGCCGCCATGCAGAAGGCGTATGGGATCGTCATCCCGACGAACCCCGTATAGAGCGACGGCGGATGGATCACCATGTATGGATTCTGCAGCAGCGGGTTGAGCCCGCGCCCGTCCGCCGGAGCCTCGGTGAGGTACGTCTCGAACGGATTGTTGTGAACGATCATCACGAACAGGAAGAACATCTGCACGATCGCGGTGACCGCCACGACGTACGGAATGAGCTCGCGATGCCGCTCGCGGTTCACGTAGACGGCCACCGATCCGAAGATCGACAGCAGGAACACCCAGAACATGATCGAGCCGTCGAGCCCGCCCCAGTACGAGGTGATCTTGAAGAAGAGCGGCTGCACGGAGTCTGAATACCGCTGAACGTACCTGATGCGGTAATCGCCCGTGACGAACGCGTGCACGATGATGGAGGAGGCCACGGTCATGAGGGCGGCAATCAGGTAGAACGCCCCGATGCCGCTCTCGACCAGCCGCCGCGATCCGCGGCGCGCGCCGGCGATCGATGCAGCGGCCGCGTAGCTGCAAACGACGAAGGTCGTCAGCAGGAGAAAAGAGCCGAGGCTAGGCATGAGGAATTAGGAGGTGCAAGGTGCAAAGGTGCAAGGTGCAAGGTGCAAGGTGCAAGGTGCAAAAGTGCAAGGTGCAAAGGTGCACCCTGCACCTGGCACGCTGCACCTTGCACCCTCTCAGGTCGTTCCCTTCTTGGGCTCGTACTTCGACGGGCACTTGGCCATCACGCCGTTGCGGTCCACGTGGAACCCGTCTTCGCGCAACGTGCCTTTCAGCACGACTTCCGCTTCGTCCTTGAAGGTATCCGGGACGATCCCGGTATAGAACGCCGGAACGACGGCGCCCTTGCTCTCCACCTTGAAGCGGTACTCGAGCGTATCCGGCTTGACGAAGACCGAATCGCGCACGACATACCCGTGAAGCTGGAGCCGCTTGCCGTGCCAGCTCTCCGGCTGAACCATCACCTCTTCGACGTGTTTGTAGTACTCGGTGCCTTCGCGCAGTGTGGACCACAGGAGCCCGGCCATTGCGAGCACGAGCACGACGGCCGTGATGGCAATCTTGAGAGCTTTATGCTGCATAAGGACTGACTAGCGAGTCGGTTTTGAGGCGACGCTAGATTCTCCAGAATAGCGCCCCGCCGGAGCAGGGTCAAACCGATTCAGGCAACGCGCGTACCCGCGTGTTTTGCCTTTGTAAACGCACGATCGGCCCACCGGATCGATCTGGTGCCGGATTTCCGGCAGCCTCCGAATAATGTCACTTTACCACTTTGGGGTCAGACCCCTTATGCGCTCGTGCTCGCGTTGAGTCCCAGCGTGGAGGGGTCTGACCCCTTCATGGGAGCTCAGCAGCCAAGATCCTTCAGCAATAGATACACCGTCTCCACCGGCAGGCCCACGACATTGGAGTATGAACCGTCGATCCGCGTGATGAAGCGGGACGCCAGACCCTGCACGGCATACGCGCCCGCCTTGTCCATCGGTTCGCCCGTCGACACATACCAGTCGATCTCAGAGGGCCCCAGCTCAGCAAACCAGACCGTCGTCGCCGCGCAGTGTTTGACCAGTCGTTCTCCAAGAGACACGGCGACGCCGGTCAGGACGCGATGTGGGCGTCCGGACAGGGCCCGGAGCATCTCGACGGCTTCTGCGCGATCTCGCGGCTTGCCGAGCATCCGATCGTCGATGACGACGGTCGTGTCCGCGCCAAGGATAGGTCTCGTCCCGAATTCGGACGCGCGATCGCGGACCGCCGCCGCCTTTTCGGCGGCCAGGCGCACGACATGATCGTCGGGCGATTCATCCGGCCATCGCGCCTCGTCGATGTGCGCAGCGACGACTTCGAAGTCATAACCCGCGGCCCTCAGGAGCTCCGCCCGGCGTGGGGACGCTGAGGCCAGGACGAGACGCGACATGAGATGTATTATGAATCGTGGCTTCCGCCTTTAGGCGGAAGGCAAAAGATTTGGACTCATGCAGCCCCTGAACGCCATCGCTTCGTCGGCGGTTGCGTCGTTGCTCCAGGAGGGCCCGCTGAGCGAGAGCAAGCTGCGGTTCGCGTGGCGGC
>JACQTH010000352.1 GCA_016210935.1 Acidobacteriota bacterium
GAGCGTCAGCGAGCCGTGGGAGGCGGCGGGGGTGGGGCCCCGCCGCAAACCAAACAATGACTGAGAGGCATAAAAAGCTCGCCATCCTGGTGGGCGGCGGCCCGGCGCCCGGCATCAACAGCGTCATCAGCGCCGCGACGATCCGCGCCGAGCTCGAAGGCGTCGAGGTCGTCGGCATCCGGGACGGCTTCGAGTGGCTGATGCAGGCCGACATCGATCACGTCACGCCGCTCACCATCACCGCCGTAAGCCGAATCCACTTCCGCGGCGGATCCTACATCGGGATCTCGCGCGCGAATCCGACGCTCGATCCGGCCCACCTCGAGAATGCCGTGACCTCGCTGCTCCGGCTGAACGTGTCGCAGCTCATCACGATTGGCGGCGACGACACGATGCATTCGGCCATGAAGCTCGAGCAGCGCGCCGCGGGGCGCATCCGCGTCGTGCATGTCCCGAAGACCATCGACAACGACCTCGACCTGCCGCCGTCCGTCGACACCTTCGGGTTTCAAACCGCGCGGCATTACGGCGTCGACATCGTCAAGAACCTGATGGTCGACGCCAAGACGACGTCCCGGTGGTATTTCGTGATTGCCATGGGCCGCAAGGCCGGACATCTCGCGCTCGGGATTGGCAAGGCCGCGGGGGCGACGCTCACGCTCATCCCCGAGGAGTTCGCCGGCGCGCCCATCCGACTGAAGACGATCGTCGATACGCTGACGGGCGCCATCATCAAGCGTCTGAGCTATGGACGCCGGGACGGGATCGCGATGATCGCCGAAGGGCTCGTGCTCGACATCCATCCGGAGGATCTCGCCGCGATCGAAGACGTCGAACGCGACGCGCACGGTCATCTGCGGATCGCCGAAGTCAACATCGGTGAGATTCTCAAGGCGGAAGTCACGAAGCGGCTGCGGGAATTCGGCCTCAAGACGACGATCGTCGCCAAGAACATCGGCTACGAGCTGCGCTGCGCCGATCCCGTGCCGTTCGACATGGAGTACACGCGGGACCTCGGGTATTGCGCCGCGAAGTATCTGCTGACGGGCGGAAACGCGGTCGTGATCTCGATGCAGGCGGGCCGCTTCGTCCCGATTCCCTTCGACGCGCTCTGCGATCAGGTGAGCGGCTGCGCGCGCATCCGGCTGGTCGACATCCACTCCACGCGCTACGCCATCGCGCGGCGGTACATGATCCGCCTCCGCCGCGACGACTTCGACGATCCGCACGAGCTGGCCAAGTTCGCCGCGACGGCCGGCATCTCACTCCAGGACTTCCGCAGCCAGTTCGAGTACCTGATCGCCAGCGAGCCGCCGCCCTTTGACGTCACGGCGGCGACCAGGCCTCACGAGGAGCCCGAGATGCCGGCGAGGACGCGTTCGTAGCAGGCCTCGTACAGCGGAACGATCCGGTCGGCCCCGAATCGCTCGACGGCCATGCGCCGCGCCGCGGCGGCCATCGCCTGATGTTTCCCCGCGTCCGTCAGGATGTCGACGGCGCTCTGCGCCATGCCATCGAGGTCGCGGGGACCGTGGAGAGATCCGCTCACCCCGTCGACGATCAGCTCGGGCAGACCGCCGACCCGCGACGCCACGACCGGCACGCCGCAGGCCATCGCCTCGAGGGCCGCCAGACCGAAACTCTCCTGCAGGGAGGGCAGGAGGAACAGGTCCGCAATCGAGAGCACGCCCACGACGTCGTTCGCTTCGCCGATCATTTCGACGTCGCGCTCCAGGTTCAGCGCGCGAATCTCGTGCGCCGCCTTCGGCGACTCCGGTCCTTCACCGACCAGGACCAGCCGCGCGCGCACCTTCCGCCGAATCCTCGCAAAGATCTGCACGACCGCGTCGACCTGCTTCACCGGCCTGAAGTTGGACACATGGACGACGAGCTTCTCGCACGTCCCGGACGGACAGAGACGGGCGCGGAGCGCCGCGTTCGGCCGTCGATCGTAGAACTCACAATCCAGGAAGTTGTAGATGACGGTGATCTCCCGTTGCACCGCCATGTCCCGATGCGTATCGGCCCGGAGGCTTTCGGATACGGCCGTGACACCATCCGACTGGTCGATGCAGAACGCGAGGGTCTCCCGATACGAGGGGTCGCTGCCGACGATCGTGACGTCCGTTCCGTGGAGGGTCGTCACGGTGCGCGGCAGCCTGGTCGTGCGATGGGACATCCGCAGGATCTGCCGCGCCAGATAGGCGGCGGCCGCATGTGGAATCGCGTAGTGCGCGTGAATGATATCCAGCTGATGGGCGCGTGACAGCTCGACGATCCGGTTCGTCAACGCGAGCAGGTACTGGGGTTCGCGGAACAACGGGTACCCGGGCGCCTCCACGCGATGGAACCACACGCCCGGCCTTGGCTCCCGCAGCCGGAAGGGCGGCTCGCTGCTGATGACGTGCGCGTCATGTCCGCGCGCCGCCAGACACTTGGCCAGCTCGACGGCCACGACGCCGCTGCCGCCCACCGACGCGTAACAGACAATGCCTACGTTCACATTGTTGAATGGCGGGGACCCGCGCATCCGCACGGTCCGCCGTATTCCAGTCGATTCCCGGCGAACGGCCGCACCCCGCCAAGCTCCTCGCTCGCGGGGACCCCTACGCCCCGCTCCGCTCGTCGCGGTGACTCATGATCGAGACCGCTGAGCCGTGGGGAATTCCAACAGATGCGGGTACTCGAGGAGACCGGTCGTCACGAACCCCTCGGCGAACGTGACGCCGATGAGCGCCCCGAACTGCGCGTCTCGACTCTCGATCAACTGAATGTCATCGGGATGCGGCCCGAAGACCAGCAGGTCGACGTGCGTCATGTCATGCGGTCACTGCGAAGTAGTCGTACGCGGCAGCGCGAACGCGACGACGCTGCTGCCGGATGAAGCGCCGTTCTTGCCGCCGCCACACACGATCGCGATGTATTGGCGGCCGTTGATCTGATAGGTGGCCGGGGTGGCGTTCCCCGCTGCCGGAAGCGTCGTGTCCCAGAGCAGCGTGCCGGTCAGCTTGTCGTACGCGCGGAACTTCTTGTCGAAGTTCGTCGCGCCGATGAACAGCACGCCGCCGGCCGTCACCACCGGGCCGCCGTAGTTGTCGCTGCCCGTGTCCGTCAGCCCTCTGGCGGCCAGCTCCGGAAACTCCCCGAACGGGATCTTCCACCGGATCGTTCCCGCATTCAGATCGATCGCGTTGAGCGTCCCCCACGGCGGTGTGATGGCGGGATACCCGTCGGGATCGAGAAAGATCTCGTACCCGGCGCTCCGGTACTTCAGCCAGTTCGGATCCTCTTTCAGCCTCGGATCGTCTCCTTTGTCATGGCCTGTGACGAGGAACTCGACGAGATCGTCGACGTTCCGCGACCCCAGGTCCGGGAAGCCGGGCATCTGGCCGGTGCCCTGTCGGATGATGACGGCAATCTCGTCGCGTGAACGACGATCGCCAAGACCCACGAGCGACGGCGCTGCAGGACTCCCCTCTCGATCTTCGCGATGACACACAGCACACTTGCTGTTGTAGAGCGCCGTATCGGTGTTTGGAATCAGCTGCATGATCCACGCCATCTCATTCGAGTTGACGTACAGAAGCACCGTCTCGGGATCGAACGCCGCCCCGCCCCACTCCGCCCCGCCATCAAAGCCGGGAAACACGACGGTTCCCTCGAGCGACGGCGCGACGAACATCCCCGCTTTCATCTTCCGGAATCGCGACAGCACGGCGGCGTGCGCTTCCGGCGTCCGGGTCGTTAGCATCGATTCGGTCAGGCCCTGGCGCGCGAATGGCGGAGGCCTCACGGGATACGGCTGCGTTTCCGCGAGCCGTTCTCCATCGACCGCTTCCGCCGGGACGTTCCGATACTGAATCGGAAACAACGGGTCACCGGTCCGGCGGTCGAAGACGTATACGTAGCCGGTCTTGGCGATCTGTGCGACGGCCTCGACCCTGCGGCCGCTACGCGTCACGGTGACGAGACTGGGGGCGGCAGGGAGATCCCAGTCCCAGACGTCATGCTTGATGGTCTGGAAATGCCAGACGCGACGGCCCGTTCGCGCGTCGAGCGCCAGCACGCAATTGGCAAACAGGTTGTCGCCGTGGCGGTTGACACCATAGAAGTCGAACGACGCCGAGCCGGTCGCAGCAAAGACCATCCCGAGCTTCGCATCGACGGTCAGGCCCGCCCACGCATTCGCCCCGCCGGCGATCCGATACGCCTCTTTCGGCCATGTCTCGTACCCGAACTCGCCGGGCTGCGGGATCGTATGAAACGTCCACCGAAGCTGCCCTGTCTTCACGTCGAACGCGCGGATATGACCGGGGGAACTCGGCAGCGTTTCGGGCACGCTGCTGCCGATGATGACGAGATCCTCGAACACTGCCGGCGGGCTGCTGGCGCTGACGGTGACCCGCTCGACAGGACGGCCGAGACCCTCCCGCAGATCGATTCGCCCGTCTCTGCCGAAGGACTTCAGCGGCTGCCCCGTCTTGCGATTCAACGCGAAGAGAAAGTTTCGATAGCTGACCAGCACGCGATCGCCGTGTATCGTCACGCCGCGGTGGCGAAATCTCGTCCGTGCCCCCGCGCCACCGCTGGGATCGAATTTCCAGACCTCTCGACCGGTCTCCGCGTTCAGCGCCACCACCTGCAGCGTCGGAGTCGTGACGTAGAGCAGGCCATCCACAACGATGGGATTGCTCTGCATCTCCGAGCCCTTGAAGGCATCGCCGGAGTCGTAGGTCCAGGCCACCTGGAGATGCGAGACGTTGGTGCGATTAATCTGCTTCAGAGGTGAGTAGCGGATGTTGTCGATGCCGCCATTGACCGGCCACTCCACGGTGTCGCCTCGCGCCGGCGCAAACGACAGGGAGCCGACGAGGATCAGGATCAGCCCGCCGGCAAATTCGATGCGATGGCTCTTCATGGTTGCCGTACTATAGAGCCCTCCGGATACGAGGGCTAGATGGCTGCCAACAGGGATGATCCCGCCGATACCGGCGTCTCCCGGCGGGATCTGCTGAAGCAGATCGGGCTGGCCGGCGCGGTGGTCGCGATTCCGTTGCGCGCGACCGAACCCGACGCGTTCGAGCAAATCAGGACCACGACCACCGCAGCCGTCTCCGGCGAGCGGTTTGAAACGCTGACGGCAGACGAAGGCGAGCTGCTTGAAGCCGTTGTGGCACGGATTATCCCAACGGATGCGAACGGTCCCGGCGCCGCCGAGGCCCGCGCGGCGCGCTACATCGATCGCGCCCTGAGTGGCGCGCTGGCCGGTTCACGCAAGGCGTACGCCGATGGCCTGGCCGCGCTTGATCGCTATTCGCGCTCCACGCGGGGTGCGTCGTTCGCGCGGCTCCCGGCCGCTGATCAGGATGCCGTCCTCCGCGACCTCGAAACGGGCTCTGCCGCTGGTTTCTCTGAACCGACAGCTTCGGCGTTTTTCGCGATGGTCCGGGCGCACACGATTCAGGGCACCTTCGGCGACCCGTTCTATGGCGGCAACGCGAACTTCGTAGGGTGGGACCTGCTCGGCTATCCGGGAGTGCGGCTGGTCGTGACCGCCGACGAGCAGCGGCTTGGCACCACGCTCACACCGATTCGTCGCTCCGCGTACGAACACGCCATGTTCGTGAAGGCCACGGCGCGGCGCAGCGAAATTGAGCTCCCCCTGATCCCGGCGGACCGGCACTTCCATGGCGATTAGGCTGAAGCCGACCGGCGTGGTGGTCGTCGGCCTCGGCGCGGCGGGCGGCGTGGCCGTGCTGCCGCTTGCGCAGGCCGGCATCGACGTGATCGGCCTCGAGGCAGGCACGTGGCTGACCAGGAAAGACTTCGCGCCGGACGAGATCCGCAACAACGTCCGCGCGTGGCCCATGGCCGTGCAAAAAGCGAATCATGAAGTGCCGACGCATCGTTCCAACAGCTCGGCGCCAACCACGCGCGCGTCGAGCCACCCGATGATGAATGCCGTCGGCGGGACGACGCTCCATTACTGGGCGCAGCACTGGCGACTGAACGCCTGGGACTTCAAGGTGGCCAGCGAGACCACGCGCCGGTATGGCGCATCTCGCATCCCCAAGGGCTCCACGGTCGAGGACTGGCCGTTCGGGATCGAGGAACTTGAGCCGTATTACGACAAGGTCGAGTACGAAATCGGTGTCTCCGGCCAGGCCGGCCATATCAAGGGCACGATCGATCGGCGAGGCAATATCTTCGAGGCGCCTCGACAACGCGAGTACCCGATGCCGCCGCTGCGCAGCACGGGGTTTCTCGATCTGATGTCAGCCGCGGCCCGCTCGCTTGGCTGGCACCCGTTCCCCGGACCGGCAGCCGTCAACTCGCGACCGTACCAGAACCGGTCGGCGTGCATGTATCACGGGTTCTGCAACCGCGGTGGCTGTCACGTCGACGCGAAGAACGGCCCCCACGTGACGACCATTCCGAAAGCCGAGAAGACCGGCCGTCTGAAGGTGGTCACCCGCGCGCACGTCACGACGATCGAGGTCGACGCGCGGGACCGGGCGACCGGCGTGACCTATGTGACAGATGGTGTCGAGTATTCTCAGCCTGCCGAAGTCGTTCTGCTCGCAAGCTACACGTACGAGAACACGCGGCTGCTGTTGTTGTCCAAATCAAAGGCGTTTCCGAACGGGCTCTCGAACAACCACGGCCAGGTCGGCCGGCATTACTTCAGCCATGCTACGGGTCACGGCGTGACGGCGCTCTTTCCATGGAACATCAACGCGTGGTACGGGCTGCCTGCGCAAGGCGTGGCCGTGGACGATTGGGCCGACGACAACTTCGATCATGCGGGACTCGACTTCGTCGGCGGCGGCAACTTGTGGGTGTTCTCGGATCGGCGTCCCATCAGCGCGGCGAACATGAGCACGTTCGGCCGCGCCCCAGGGTGGGGATCGGCGTGGAAGAAGTTCATCATGGAGAACGCGGATCGCGGCAATACGGCGTACTTGCAGAAAACGACGCTTCCGTACGAAGACAACTATCTCGATCTCGATCCCGTTGTAAGGGATCCGCTTGGCTTTCCGGTCTGCCGGATCACCGCCGAGTTCAAGGACAACGAACGCAGGATCGGCGCCTTCATCCAGGACAAGATGGACCAGTGGTATCGCGCCGCGGGGGCCTTGGCGGTGCAGCAAGGGGCGGCCGGCACGATGGGACCGTCCACGCACGCGTATGGCGGCACGCGAATGGGCGACAATCCCGAGACGAACGTAGTGAACCGCTGGGGCTTCTCGCACGAGGTGCCGAACCTCGGCATCCTCGGCGCGTCGGTGATGGGCACCAGTGGCGCACACAACCCTACGGGAACCGTGCAGGCGCTGGCGTGGCGGACCGCGGAGTATCTGGTGAAGAACTGGAAGGCTGTCACAACCTGATCCTCCCTCGATACACTGCTACGGCAGTGGATTGTGGGAGAATCACCCAGAAGGAGGTCTGTCATGGGTCGCCGGATCCGTGCGTGCGTGATTCTCCTCGTCGGGGTGCTCGTCGCCGCGCTGCAGGCAGACGCAGTCTTCGGCCAGACGTGGCGGGCGCCGCGCACCTCGTGGGGCCAC
>JACQTH010000359.1 GCA_016210935.1 Acidobacteriota bacterium
GACTACTGCGGGCCCAGGAGCTACACGCCCGTTCCCGACCGGTTGTATCGAAATCGCCGTGACGGGACGTTTGTCGACGTGACCGCCGAAGCGGGGGTGGCGCGTGAAAAAGGTCCGGCGCTCGGGGTCGTGGCCGCTGATTTCAACGCCGACGGGTGGGCGGACATCTACGTCGCCAACGACGGCGAGCCGAACTTCTTGTGGATCAATCAGCAGAACGGCCGCTTCAAGAACACCTCGCTCCTGGCCGGCGCGGCGCTCAACAGCCTGGGAAACGCCGAGGGCAGCATGGGGGTTGATGCTGGCGACTTCGACAACGATGGCGACGAAGATCTCTTCATGACGAACCTCGTGGGAGAAACCAACACTCTCTACGTCAACGACGGCTCCGCCGTGTTCGAGGATCGGACCGCTTCGGCGGGCCTCGGGGTCCCCAGCCTGCCGTACACAGGATTCGGGACGGCGTGGTTCGACTTCGACAACGACGGATGGTTGGACCTGTTCGTGGCGAACGGCGCGGTCCGGATCCTGGAAGGCCTCGCGCGGACGACGGATCGCTTTCCGCTGCACGAACGCAACCAGTTGTTTCGCAACCTAGGCAGGGGGCGGTTGGCGGGGTCCCCAGCGCGGCAGCCGCGCTGGGGTGCCTTGGCGGGGCCCCCAGCCCGGCAGCCGGGCTGGGGTGCCTTCGAGGAGGTGACGGCCCGGGCCGGTGCCGTGTTCGCGCTGTCGGAGGTCAGCCGCGGCGCGGCGTTCGGGGACGTCGACAACGACGGCGATGTCGACGTGCTGGTGACGAACAATAACGGTCCGGCGCGCCTGTTGATCAACGACGCCGGCCGGGGCAACCGTTGGGTCGGGTTGCGGCTGGTCGGGGGACCGGGACGCCGAGACATGCTGGGCGCGAGAGTGGGCGTATTCCGCGACGAGGACCCGCCGCTCTGGCGTCGCGCGCGAGCCGACGGGAGCTATGCCTCGGCCAACGACCCGCGAGTGCTGGTGGGCCTTGGCCACGCGGCAACCGTGCGCCGGGTTCGTGTCATCTGGCCGAACGGTCGGGTGGAAGACTGGACGGACATTCCCATTGACCGGTGGATCACGCTGAAAGAAGGGAGCGGGACTCAGGCCTCAACTAGGCGGCCGCCCGCGGGCGGCCGCCCTATGCCGGGCTTGCACGGCAAAAGTGACACGTTCGTACACATTCGGGCCGTGCAAGCACGGCTGGTGAGCGGCCTCGTGGCGGCGTCTGTGCTGCTCGCATCGGGCTCCGCCCGCGCGGGGAGCTTCACCGGCGGCGAGACGCGGAGCGCCTCTGCGCAGGCGACCGCCGCTGAACCGACTCTCCTGCCGGTCGTGCTGCCGGACCTCAGCGACATGCACCAGTCGGTGCAGGAGCAGTTCCGTGCGGCGTACGCATCGCTGGTGGTGTTGCAGTCCGAGAGGGCGGCCGAGGAGCCGGCCTCAGAGCCACGACGAGACGAGCGCAGCGATGCCTATGGGGAGTTGGGCAAGCTCTTGATGGCGGGAAAGTACCTGGACGTGGCCGAGCGGTGCTTTCGGAATGCGCAGATGCTCGCCCCAAGCGATTTCCGCTGGCCTTATTACCTGGGACATCTCTTCATCAGTCAGGGGGAACTGACGAAAGCAGTGGAGCGCTTCGAGCAGGTGCTACGGCTCCGTCCCACTGATTTCCCGACGCTGGTGTGGCTCGGTTATGTCTACATCGAGTTGGGTCAGCCGGACGCGGCCGAGCCACTCCTCACCAGGGCCCGCGCGCTCAGTCCAGACACCCCGGCGGTGCTCTACCAACTGGGCAGGGCCAGCCTTGCGAAGCAAGATTACGCGACCGCCGTGGAGGACTTGGAAGCGGCCTTGCGGCTGAACCCCGGGGCCACCGTCGTGCATTACCCGCTCGCGATGGCCTACCGTGCCCTCGGCGATCTCGAGAAGGCGCAGTCGAACCTGGACCGAACCAGGGGTCGTGCCGGTCCCGGGGCAACTGTGACCATACCCGATCCCTTGATGGCCGAGGTGAGGACGGTGCTGCGAAGCCCCGAAGTCCACGGGGAACTCGGGCGGCAGGCCAGCAACAGAGGAGACTGGCCGGAGGCAGCGAGGCAGTTCCGGAAGGCCATTGAGCTGTCACCAGACAACGCTGTCATGCGCCTCAACCTCGCCCTGACGTTGAACCGCATGGGTGACGCGCGGGCCGCAGTGGCCGAGCTCGAGGCGGCGATCCGTGTGGATCCTCGGCTTGCCCGAGCGCATTACATGATGGGCACGCTCCTGGAGCGGAGTGGTCGCGATCAGGAAGCGATCGACCGGTACACCGCTGCCGTCACGCACGACCCCAGGTTCCGTGAGGCACACCTCAGGCTCGCCGACGCGCTACGCCGAATCGGCCGCCTCGACGCGTCATTGTCAGCCTACCAACGGGTTCTCGAGCTCGATCCGGATAGCGAAGAGGCGCGCTTCGGCGAAGCGATGGCCCTTGTGCGCCTGACGCGCCATCAGGAGGCTCGTGGTCGCTTGCGCATCGCGATGACCCTCCATCCTGACCAGCCCGCCTTCCCCCAAGCGCTGGCGCGCCTCCTGGCCGCATCTCCCGACTCGCAGGTGCGCGACGGCCAGCGAGCCCTCGATCTGGTGCAAGCATTGGCGGAGAAGAACAAGACCACGAGCGTGGCCGAAACGATGGCCATGGCGCTCGCGGAGGTTGGTCGGTTTGCGGAGGCGGCCGAGTGGCAACGGCTGGCGATGTCGGTCGCCGTGGACGCGGGGCACCCTGATGCCGCGCGCCGGATGGCTGCCAACCTGGCGCTTTACCAACGACACGAGCCGTGTCGCACGCCCTGGCGAGACGACGACCCGGAATTCAGGCCTGGCCCGAAAGTGGAACCTGGGCTCCTCGATCCGCCTCGGTTCTGATCAATCGCTTCTGTGATGAACCGCGCTGCGCGTTTCGGCGGTTCGCGATCGATCCTCACGGCGGGATTGTGTCTCGCGGGCGTTGTGCTCGCGGCAAGCGGTGTACCTGGCGCGGATCGGTACGAGCAAGCTGAAGCCGTCACCTTCAGTCGCGATATCGCAGCTATCCTGTTCGACCACTGTGTGGTCTGCCACCGGCCTGGCGGGGTGGCGCCAATGGAGCCGTGACAGCTATGTGCTGCCGGTGGACAGCCGCACGCGGAGCTTGCGTGGCTGCTGGCCACACATCCGGACGAGAAGATCCGTGACGCAAGTGAAGCCGTCCGCCTGGCGGAGCGCGCGTCTCGTTTGACCCATCATAAGGACGCGGCCGTGCTCGACGTGCTGGCCGCAGCCTACGCCGCAGCCGGCCGGTTCGACGAGGCCGTGGCGACCGCTCGCGCAGCACTCGCCCTGCTCCCCAGCCAGAGTGAGCTTGCCACCTCGATCCGGCACCGCCTCGATCTCTACACGAAGGGCCTTCCGTACCCGCGCCCACGGCAGTGAAGCTGCGCCTGGAGAGCTTCGTCCCCTTGCAATCAGGGCGGTTCTCCGCTCTACTATCGCCAACTCTGGTCCGTGAAAGGAGCGGTCATGTCACAGTCTCGGGTCCTCGTCGTTGCCTTGAGCGTTGGCGCCGCGGTCTTCGCGGCGACATGGAACACGGAAACCCTCGCGC
>JACQTH010000360.1 GCA_016210935.1 Acidobacteriota bacterium
CGCATTGCGGATGCTGGCTTCCGTGTTGACAATCGTGGCCCTCAGATTGATGTCTGCAACCTGTTGGCTGATCCGCGTCTTCTGCAGGGAGTTGCGCGTCGAATCGGTTTTCAGGTTTCGTAGCAGCGGCTGCTTGTAGCGGGCGATCAGGTTGGTGCTGTAGCCGGGATTGCGCAGCGCACTCTGGTCGTTCGTCTCATCACGGCTGTTGTTGAAGTTGACGAAGAAACTGCCGCCATACCACGGCACCGACTGCGAGACACCGGAGTTCCACTGCAGCGTGTCGGTGTTGATCCGTAAACCGACTCCCTGCAGCTGGCTGGTTGGCAGCCGAACCTGAGACTGGTTCACGAACGACGAGGTCACCGTCGGCTGATAAGTCGCCAGAATGCCGGCGACCTGAAGATCGACCAATCGCGGGTTCAGCCGCTCGAGATTGAGATCGAGATTTCGCTCCAGGCCGCGCCGCACGGCTTCGTCGATTGCCAGAGCGACCGTCGGGCTAGAGGCAGGAGCGGGGAGCTGAACCTGCGCCTGTGCCTGCGCGAGCAGCTCGGCGATCCGCGCGTCCGATACCTCCTGCGCCTCGGTGAGGGCCGCGGAGTCGGGCGCCAGAGACAGCCCCAGGACCGCGAGCACACAGACTACGCGTTGAAGCCAGGATTTCACGGGTGTTTCCTCCGGAATGGTCAGTAACGAAGCTTCGCCTCAAACCGCCGAGTAACAGACCCGCGCCGTACAGCGAATCTTCGTTACTAGACGGCCGCGGAGCGGCCGCTAAGACAGCTTCTAAAGCCGAAACTTGCCTGATTCGGAAGGACATCGGCTTTAGAAGATGTCTACCGATCGTGCCGGCGAGAATTGTCGCGCTGAGAGTGTTTGTGGAGTTGTTCGAGTTTGAGACGCTGCTCCGGCGTCAGGACCCGCCGCATCTTGAACAGCATCATCGTGCGAGCTTTGCCGAGGCGTGCACGGGCCGCTTCAACCAGGTCTGCCTGTTCCGAGACCTGCGCCTCGGTGGAGTTCGGGTCGGCAATCGCGGCCGAGAGCAGACTCTCGAGCCGCTCCGCCTCCTCGCGCAGCGCACGCAGCTCCTCCAGGCTGGACTGGAAGATCCGCTCGACCTTGGCCGACTGTTCGGGGGTCAGACCGAGGGCCTTTTTCGTGTCCTCGTCGTGCCACCAGCGGGAGGCGCGCGACGGCTGCCTCGAACCGCGGTCGCTCGACGCCTGAACCGCGTGCAGCTCTGCTGGTCCCCACCCGAACGCGAGCAGCCCCAGCAGCACCGGAACCGCTTTCAGAGAACGCATTGCAACTCCTTGAAACTAGGGAAATTCGCGCCTTTTCGACCCGTGTAAGAGTTACGACGTGTGCGAAGGGGGTGTTTACCCTGGGCGGGGTTAGTAACGAAGCTTCGCCTCAAACCGCCGAGTGACGGGCCCGCGGTGTACGGCGAATCTTCGTTACTAGTGCCGGATCCGCCCAACGCAGCCGCACACACCTGTCGGGACGGCCGCCTGGCGGTGTCGGTTTCGCGCGCGGTTGCGCCGCCCGGTTTTCTGCCTGGGGGAAACGTGGCTCAGATGATAACACTAAGTCTCATGGAGTCCGGCTTTAGCCGGACGTCGGTCGAGATGGTACCGGGGTTGCAGGGCAGCACTGCGGACGCAACCGCGAGCCTAGGCGCGGATGGCGTTCGAAAGCAGAAGGCGCCATGCGCCGCAACGTAGTCGTTGGTGTGTTGTTGCTGTTGCTCGGATTCAGCCTTGGCGCGTTCGCAGAATCCGGCTGGTCGTTGAGCGTTCCGCTGGACGCGACGGATCAAGAAGCGGACGAAGGGTATTTCGCGCTGGGCCAGGACACAATGATCGTGGCCAAGCGTGGCAGCCCGCTACACGTTTGGTTGCGCAATCATCTCGGCCAGCGGATGAAGGTGACGATTACACCCGATACGGATAGTGAGTGACGGACGTGTCATTCACAAACCCATCCAGCTTCAGGATCACTTCCCCCACGATGTTGTCCGGAGTCGAGGCTCCGGCCGTCAGCCCTATCAACAGCGAACCCTCCGGCGGCAGCCAGTCGCGTGTCAGGGTCTGCTGCCTGGCGCCCACCGGCCGGTGGCGGATCTCTTCGGCCGAGACGAGGCCGGTGGCGTCGGCCACGTGGTAGGTGCGGATTCGCTGCGCGCAGAGGCGCGCGAGATTCAGCGTGTTGCTGCTGTTGTAGCCACCGATGACGATCATCATCGTCAGCCGCTCAGTTGGCGCGACGCTGTCGCCATCCAGCAGCGCCCGCACCGCGTCCTGCCGATCCTGGGTCGCGCTGCAGATGGTCTCGAACGCGCGATAGTGCCCGGCCAGGTTCGCTTCACCGTAGCGATCCGCCACCGCGCGCCGCAGCATCTCGCCGATCTCGAGCGACTCCGACATCAGCATCGTCGTCTGATTCGCCAGACCGATCCGCCGCAGATCGACGTCCGGATCGAATCCGGGTGACACCGTCTGGGCGAAGTGTTCGAAGAAACGCTTCTTGTCGCCTCCGTGCCGGATGTAGTCACAGACGAGAGCGGCCTCGGCGCTGTTCAGCACGATGAGATAGCGGCCGTGCGGGAATTCGAGGGCCTGAGACGCCGTGGCGCGCGTCTCTTCGTGATGGACCTTGCCGTGGATGATCGCGGTGAATCGATCTTCGGCGTACCGTCTGACCGCCTTCCAGACGTTCAACACTGAGCCGCAGGTCGTGTCCACGAGCGTGCACCCCTGCCGCTGCAGATCTTCGAGCATGGAGACCGTGACGCCGAAGGCCGGCAGAATGACGACGTCGTCCGGGCCGAGCGTCTCTGCAGGCGAAGGGGAGTCGGTCAGGAACCCGATCCCGAGCGCGCGGAGCTTCCCGTTGACGTGGGGGTTATGAATGATTTCGCCGGTCAGGTAGATGCGCCGATCGGGAAAGCGGCGGCGGGTCTGATAGGCGTAATCGACGGCACGATCCACGCCGTAACAGAATCCGAACTCTCGCGCCAGCTGGAGCGTGAGCCGTCCGGACCGGAATCTGAAGTCGGAGCCCTTGATCTGTTCGATCAGCGCGCTGTGGTAATCCTCGGCAAGCGCGCCGGCGACCTCACGTTTGAGGTCGAGCCCTTTTCTGAAGATCAACGGGGGCAATTACCACAATCCGCGAGGAGTGATGGCGTCGAGCGCATGCAGCTCGGGCGCCGGCTGACGGGACAGGACGGCGTCGACCTCGTCGAGGATCGTCTCTTCGTAGGCGACGAGATGCGGCGTCGACTGCGCGACCGCCGAGAGCCGGGGCGTGTTCTGACGCGCGACGGACGATGACTCGCTGCTGAACATGTGCGGATCGCGAATGGCGCGCTCCACGAAGAACCCCAACACCAGCCCCGCGGCCGCGGCCGCGGCGACCCAGCGTCGGCTGACCAGCCGCGCCATGGACCCGCGGCGAAGCATCGTGAGACCGTCGGCGGCGCTGCGCATCGGGAACGGGATGATCCGCGCGAACTGCCCGACGTGATGCAGCCGATGCAGAATCCGATCGCGCTGCCGCGACAGTCGGTCTTCGGTGAAAAACGCGTCCGCCTCGGCGCGCACGTCCTCCGCATGCGCGTCCAGCGTGTCGACCACCGCCGCGAAGCGTGCGGCACACGACGGGCACTGCGCGAGGTGCGGGTGGCTCGCCCGGCTCGTTCCCGCCTCCGCCGCTGTGTTTTCAGGCGGCTTCGGCGAGGCTCGCCGAAGCGCGTCACCTTCGGCCGACGCGCGAAGGCGGCCGCAGGTCCCGGCGTACAGCTCGAGGAGATCGGTTTCCTTCAGATGCATCCTGGCGTTCACAGGAGCCCCCCCAGTGATGATCGGAGCTTGCGAAGGGCCCGAAACAGGTGGACTCGAATGGTCGATTCGTTCAGTCCTGTCAGCACGCTGATTTCCTGCGGCGTGCGTCCGTCGTATTGCGACAGCAGAAACACGAGCCGCTGGCGATCCGGGAGCTTCTGGACGGCCTCGCCGATCTGGCGCTGGCGCTCCTTGCTCAGGAGGCGCTGCTCCGGCGTGGGACCGGACGCCAGGTCGGGCCGCGGCGTGTGTCGCTCCAGATCCCGATAATCGCCCAAACCGTCCGTGGTCCACCGCTCGCGCCGCTGCCTGGCCTTGCGCCGATCGAGGCAGCCGTTTATCAGGATCCGGGTGAACCAAATCTCGAACGGGATTTCTTCCCGGTACGATGCCAGATGCCCGAATACCTTCACGAACGCATCCTGCACGGCTTCGTCGGCGTCGGCCGCGTTGCGCAGCACGTAATAGGCGAGGCGGGAGGCGCGGCGCTGCTCGAGCTTGACCAGATCGCCAAAGGCATCGCGCGCGGCCTGCGTGTCGCCCGCGACCAGCCGGCGCTTCACTTCCGCCGCAGCACGAGAAACTTCATCCCCTGCCGGAACAGGTGAGAGGCGCGTCGTCGGTTGCGCGAGGAGCGGCACCAGCTTCTACTCTATACCTACGATTGGTAAGTCGAACTGTTTACTTATCTTAAGCCGAAAGGCGGAAATGGACAAAGGTTCCGGGGTTCCGACGGTCCGGGGTGCCTAGCAGGGAAGCTGCGCGGGGCGTGGCGAAGTCTCGGCGGTTTGAGGCGCAGCTTCACTGCCGGGCGGAGAAGAGCCTTCGAACCTCGGAACTTCGGAACCTCGCAACCTCGGAACCTCGGACCTTCGAGCGTGGCAGCAGAAATGCGAAGCGGGTTCCGTGGGGTTCGAGCCGCTCGGCCCAGATTTTCCCGCCATGTTGCTCGACAATGGCGCGGGAAATCGCGAGGCCCAGGCCGGTCCCGCCCGTCGTCTGGCGTTCGTGGATCCCCACGCGGGAGAAGGGCTGGAACAATTTGTCCAGCTGGTTGGCGGGGATGCCGGGGCCTTGATCCTCCACGCGGATCTCGATCCCTTCGGGCCGGGCGACCGCGCCGAGCCGAACCTCTGTTCGCTCCGGTGCATATTTCAGCGCGTTGCTCAGCAGGTTCGTCATTACGCGCATCAGATGGTCGTGGTCGCCCCGAATCATGGGAACACCCGAGACGTCGCGGACCGCAATCGAGGCCCGGCGCTGGGTAGCGAGGCCGTGCATGGCGCGCGCCGATTCCTCGAGGAGCGTGCGAACGTCGAGCGGGATCGCATCGAAGGGCATCCGGCCGGCTTCGAGCTTCGAGAGATCCAGCAGGTCGGTGACGAGACGGACCAGGCGATCGGTGCTCGCGAGCGCGATCTCCAGCAGCTCACGGTCTTCGGCATCGAGCTTGTGGCCGCTGCCCGCCAGCGCCAACTGCAGCGCGCCATGGATCGAGGTCAGGGGCGTTCGCAGCTCGTGACTCGCCGTGGAGACGAACTCCCTGGCGGTGTCGTCCAGCCCGCGCCGCGCGCGCTCGCCGTGGGCGATCTCTTCAGCGGTTGTCATTTTTTTATAGTGTGCGCGTGGACCCCCACCCCCACGCGCCTCCCACCGCTCGCTCAATCGCTCGCGGCGCTGATTCGAAACAACGATCCGCTTAGTGGAGCGTGGTGAGGCGACGAGCGATCGTGAGCAGGACCTGTGCCACCGCCTTCGGTGAATCCCGGTGTAGCGCCGTGCAGGAGTGCTCGTTTCCGTGTGCACGGTGTGCGGCGGTGCGAGGTGCAGGGTGCAGAGGTGCAATGGTGCAGAGATGTCGCTTAGCACCTTGCACCTTGTTTCACGAGACCTCCACACCGGGGTAGTAGAAGCGCAGGATCTCTTCCGCCCGATGACCCGCTCGCGCGCGGGCCAGGGCTCCCGTCTGGCACAAGCCGACGCCGTGGCCATTCCCTTCCCCGTGAAATGAAAACCCATCCCCGTGGCGGCCCACCTCGAAGCGCGTGCTTTTCAACGATCGCGGACCGAACGCCTGCAGCAGCGCCCATCGGAAAGCGGCGCCGCGCACGGTCGCCACGCGATCACCGACGAGCTCGACGCGGCTGGCGCGTCCGGCTTCATCTCGGGCCACCACGCGGATGTCCTTCAGGACGGGCCCGACACGCGTGTCGGGCTGCCTGTTCAGCGCATCTCGCAGGCGATCGCCTTCCATCATGAAAACCCACGCAGGGTTATGCGCGCGCCGGCAGTACACATCCGTGCGCGCGCGCAGATACGGCTCGGATCCTCCCCACACCGTTTCCGCGGCGCTCGTGTGTCCCGCGCAGTCCGCGTGAAAGAGCGCCTGAATCGGCCTGCCCTCGTGCACGACCACGCGGCCGGTTGTCGCCGCCACCGCCCGGCGCGCGCGCTTCGTCATGGCGTCGTCGGCCGGAGCTCGATAAATCTGACAGTGGCTGCCCGAGCACAGGTCGAATCCTTCGTGCCGATGGCGTCCACGGTTCGTGGCCGCATTCGTTCGGCAGAGAAGCGCCTGCATTTCGAGCACACGCGCGGCAGCTTCTTCCGGCAATCCATAGACGCCGATTTCCGCGACGACACAGCCGACCACGTACTCGTCGAGGTCGAGCGTCGTGACGCGACGCGATCCGCGCTCGACGACTTCCACGCGAATGGGCGTTTTCGAGTCGAAGCTCGGCTGTTCGGGTGAGGCCGCCGCAGGCGCTGACGGGGTCTGTCTCGAGGGGGGCGCCGGCGGCGAGGTCGGACGCTGCACGCCGTGCGACGCGCAGCCGGGCGCGAGCACCGCGAGCAAGACTGTGAGAACGACTCGATCGTTTTTCATGTGCGTGTAACGAAGCTTCGCCTCAAACCGACCAGTGAAGCACGCGAAGCTTCGTTACTAGTTCGCGCGGCCGCATATGCGGCCGCGCCTAAGCCGGGCTTGCACGGGAAATGTGACCGTTTTGTGCACCTTCTGGCCGTGCAAGCACGGCTGACGCTGCCGCCATGAGCTTCGACCCGCCCCCTCAATTCAATCTCGCCGATCATTTGCTCGACGCCCGTCTCGCCGAGGGACTCGGTGGACGGACAGCCATTCGCACGGACACCGGC
>JACQTH010000361.1 GCA_016210935.1 Acidobacteriota bacterium
CCTCGTCGGGCGATCCCGCCGGAATCCACGCCAGAAGCTGATCGAGTGACAAGAAGGGCCCTCGGGAAAGCAACCTTTATACTATAAAGTCGGCTCTCCGGTCGCAAGCGACCCCGCTCACCGCGAGACTCAAGGCTTCCACCGGCGTCCTCGTGGCTTCCGCCTTTAGGCGGAAGATCTCAGGCCACGAGCACCCTTCCGGCTGAAGCCGGAAGCCACGACAAACACATCACCTCGTGGCATCCGCCTCGTACTCCACATTCACCAGACACAGTCCGTGAGCCGGAGCCGTCGGCCCCGCCCGGCTGCGATCACCAGCGGCAAGAAGCGCGTCGATCGACGCAGCCTCCCGCCGGCCGCGGCCGATCTCGACGAGCGTGCCGACGATGGCACGAACCATGTGGCGCAGAAACCCGTCGCCGGTGATCCGGTAGCTCAGGAGCTCCGGCGGTACGCCCGCAACGCTCGAGAGCGGAATCGCCGTCGAAGCCGCGTTCACGCTCCGGAGGCTGAGACGCTCGAGTGAGGATTCAAAGATCGTCCGCCGGGTGGTCACGACAGAGCTGCCGGTCGACTGGAACGAGGCAAAATCGTGCTCGCCCAGGAGTCGGGCGGCTGCGTGTGCCATGGCAGCGGCGTTCAACGGCTGAGGCACGTGCCACGCAAACCGGCGGATAAACGGATCGGCCATGGCCCCGTTGAGAATCCGGTACTCGTACGTCTTTCGTCTGGCGTCACGGCGTGCGTCGAATCCGTCATGCGTGACGACCACGCTGACAACCCGGACATCCTCCGGCAGGCTGGCGTTCACCGCGCGTCGAAGCGTGGCCGGATCGAGATCGTTGGTCACCGAGACGCTGGCCACCTGCCCAATGGCGTGCACGCCCGCGTCTGTTCGCCCCGCGCCCGCCACGGAGACGGACTTCCCGTCGATTCGACTCAACGCCTCTTCCACGAGCGCCTGGACGGTCCGATCGCCGGCCTGCCGCTGCCAGCCGGCGAAGTCTGTGCCGTCGTAGGCGAGAGCGAGTTTGAGAGTGCGCATGGGTGGAGTGCACCCTACGGCATCGCCGCCGGCCGCGACCCGGGCTTTTCGATCGGCAGGCCTTGTTCACAGAGCGCGCACGCACCCGGGTCGTATTGCGGAAAGCTAATCTGCAGCAGCGAATGAAATGGCAGGTCGAGGCCCGGCTCTCCTGCGCTGCGATCCACGATCGCGCCGACCGCCAAGACGAGCGCCCCGGACGCCCGCGCGACCTGAATCGTCTCACGTGTCGACCCGCCGGTCGTCAGCACGTCCTCGATGACGATGACGCGCTCGGCGTCCGCGAGCGTGAAGCCGCGCCGCAACATGAGGGCGCCATCCTGACGCTCCGCGAAGATGGCGCGGGCGCCAAGGGCGCGCGCCACCTCGTGGCCGATGATGATTCCGCCCAGAGCCGGAGAAACGACAGCAGTGGCGCGATAGCCTCGAAGCTGGTCGGCCAGCGCGCTGCCGAGACGCGCCGCGGCATCCGGATGTTGAAGCACCAGCGCGCACTGCAGGTATCCGCTGCTGTGAAGCCCGGAGGAGAGGCGGAAGTGGCCGTCCAGAAGGGCGCCGGAGCGGCGGAAGAGATCGAGAAGCTCCTGTCGATCCATGTTCGTCTCGGGATTTGGGATTCGGGATTCGGGATTCGAAAGACAATGTAACCACCGAATCCCGATTCCCGAATCCCGAACCCCGGGAAAGTCAGCTCGTCTTTCGGAGTCTTAGATTCTGCTCAAACAGCTTCAGGATCCTCTTGTACTCATCCGCCCAGCTCGTCTCCTGCTCGAAGCCATGATTCTCCACGGGATAGACGGCCAGTTCCCAGTTCTCCTTCCGCAGCTCGATCAGCCGCTGCACCAGCCGGACCGAATCCTGGAAGTGTACGTTCGTATCCACCATCCCATGGCAGATCAGGAGCGCGCCCTTCAGTTTGTCGGCAAAGTAGATCGGCGAGCTTCGGCGGTACGCCTCGGGATCGCTCTGCGGCTCGTTGAGGATGTTCGACGTGTACCCGTGGTTGTAATGAGCCCAGTCGGTGACGGGTCGAAGCGCCGCGCCGGCGGCAAACGTGTCGGGCGAGGTGAACATCGCCATCAGGGTGATGAAGCCTCCATAGCTGCCGCCGTACACGCCGATGCGGGCCGGATCGACTTTTTGCGCCTTCACCAGATAGGCGGCGCCGTCGACGATGTCATCCAAATCCTTCCCGCCCATATGCCGATAGATCGCCGTCCGCCAGTCCCGGCCGTATCCCGCGCTGCCCCGATAGTCGACGTCGAGCACCACGTATCCCCGCGACGCGAGGAGGTTGTGGAACATGTACTCGCGGTAGTAGGTCGACCAGTACTTGTGTGCGTTCTGCAGGTATCCGGCGCCGTGGACGAAAATGACCCCGGGACGCGACGCTTCGCGACGCTTCCCCATCTTGTCCGGCGTGTAGAGACGCGCGGAGACCTCAATGCCGTCGCGGGCGCGGAACTGAATCAGTTCCGGATCAACCCAGGCTAACGATCGCCACTCGCCGGAAGTCGATGTGGTGATCTGCCTGGCTTCCGCACCGGCATGGTTTGGCCTCAGATACACCTCCGGCGGTTTGTTGGTGTAGGAGTACACCATCGCGAGGGTTGACTCGTCGGGGGAGACCTCCACCACGTGCGATCCCGTCAGGGACGTCACCAGCGTGCGGGGACCACCGTCAATCGGCATCGCGTACAGGTGGCGCTCGCCAGGATGACGCTCCGTTGACGTGAGATAGAACTTCGTCTTGTCCGGTGCGAGCGTCGCGCTCGTGATTTCGAATCTCCCGGTCGTCAGGGCGCGAGGCTTCGCACCCGGCGTTGTCGCGTCGGCCGCGTAGAGGTGCATCCAGCCGTCGTGTTCAGCCAGGAACCAGATGTCACGTCCGTCCGGCAGCCAGTTCACCGAAAGCGGCGACGCGCCGGCGCTGATCTCGCGGACCCATGCCTCATCCCGCAGCTCATCGATGGCTCGTGTGGCCCCGGTCTCGGGATCGACGGTGACAATCCAGCGGTTCTTGTTGTCCGTCGATCGAACGGTCGTCACCGCCATCGCGCCATCCGGGGGGAAGACCGGCAGGTTCCATCGGACCTCGCGCCCATCCGATTTGCCCGTTTGTTTGCCCGTTTCCTGTTCGTTACCCGAATCGCCGTTGCCGCTCGTGGTGGTCTTTGCGGAACCCTGATTGGCGAAGGCGCTGTCGGCCCACACGCGCTTCCCGGTCTCGAGATTCAGCACGGCGAGTCGTCGCCTCTGCTGCGCATCCCCCACTTTTGTTCGGGTGGCAGTCGATCCGGTATAGGCGCTTTCCGTCACGTATGTCGGCACATCCGCGGTCTTGGCGTCGTCGGCTCGCTCGCTGACAAGCAGAAATGCATGTTCATCGTCCGGAGACAACACGGCATCGGCCACGGCCTGACGCTCTTCCAGCTCGAATTCCGGCAACGCATCCTTCTTCTGGCGCTCCTCGCGCTTCTTCTTGCGCTCCGCCTCCTGCCGCGCATACTCCAGGAGCTTCTGTTCCTCCTCCATCAGGAACTTCTGGCTGGCCGTCTCGCGCGCCTCGCGCTTCTTGGGTTTGACGTCCGTCAGCTGCACGATCGACCCCGACTTCACCGGCACAATAAAGAGGTTGTTGTTCCGGGTGAAAGTCACGTGGGTGTCGTTTCGGGTCCAGCGGGGGTTCTCCTCGCGGTCCGTGGTGCGCGTAATCTGCCGGCGCTCGTTCGTCACCGAATCGATGACGACGATGTCGCCGTCCTGCGCGGCGAGGGCGCGGCGCCGCGCGCGATCCCAGACGGCGCCGTCGGGCGGCGCCGACTTCCGCTCTTCGTCGGACAACCGGCGAAGGTTCGTGCCGTCCTTCGAGACCGCCCATGTGGCGGGCTCGTGCTCGCCGGCCGTGCGCCATTCGAAGTAGAGGGTCTGCGAATCGCCCGACCACCTCAGGCCGGATGGCGGGTACCCCACCAGCGCCGGCCCTCGCATGATGCCGTCGATCGTCAGCTCGAACGGTCGGGGTGTGTTCGCGCCGCCACGATCCGGCGCGGTAGCAGCGTTTTGTTCCGCCGTCACCGGCACCAGAAGTGTGGGCAGCGTCAAAAGGACAACGAGCCATAGATGCCGTGCCCGCATGTGAGACCTCAAAAACAGTTGTCGGTTGGCAGTATGCAGTTGACAGCGCCCCTGTGATGACGGGCGCCCGGTAGCGCGCCCTAGTATACATTTTGCAGATTGGCGAACCGTCTTCAGGCCCGATCCGTCTACACACTAAGCGGATCTGACATAACGGAGCTTCCCATGAGAACCTTACGAGTTCTTCTTTTGGTCATCCCATTTCTGGGCGCCGCATTGTCCGCTTCCGGACAGACGCCGTCGCCGCCGCCCGCGCTGTCGCTCACCTCGATTGGAACTCAGCAACCGGCCGCGCCGGCCGGCCCGGTCCGCCGGCTTTCCGTCGAAGAGGCTGTGGCGCTCGCGCTCGAACAGAATCTCAGCATCCAGGTGCAGCGTCTCGATCCCCAGGTCCAGGATCTGAGCGTCGCGCAGGCCCGAGCGGCATGGACGCCCAACGTCTCCACCACCTTCTCGATGAACCAGCGGACGGACCAGAACACCGGGTTCCTCTCAGGCGGCGTTGGCACCGAGAAGATCGGCACCGATCGCGTCAGCACCGACATCGGGTTCAACCAGCTGCTTCCGTGGCGCGGCGGCAGCTTCAATCTGAACTGGAACAGCGCCCGCCGGACGACGGACTCGATCTTCGATGACTTCAATCCGAGCCTGAGCTCGTTCGTCACCGCGAGCTACGTCCAGCCGCTCCTGCGGAATGCCTCCATCAACACGCCGCGTCAGCAGCTGCTGGTTTCACAGCGAAACCGCGAGATGTCGGACATCGATCTGCGCCAGACGGTCCTGACGACAGTCCGGAACGTGCGGAACGCCTACTGGGAGCTGTCCTATGCGATCAGCTCACTCGAGGTGAACCATCTGTCGCTCGACCTCGCGCGTCAGTTGCTGAAGGACAACCGGGCGCGCGTCGAGATCGGCACGCTGGCGCCGCTGGACATCATCGCCGCCGAAGCGGAGGTCGCCCAGCGCGAAGAGGCGGTCATCGTGGCCGAAACGGCGGTCGAGCAGGCGGAGGATCGGTTGCGGGCGCTGATCTTCGATCCGCAGATGCCGATGTTCTGGACAACGAGGCTCGAGCTGACCGATCGGCCGTCGTTCCAGGCGAAGCCAATCGACATCGATCGGGCCGTGCGCGAGGCGCTCGACAAGCGCACCGATCTGCGCCAGACGAAAAAGACGATCGAAGTCAGCGACATCAATATCCGGTATTTCCGCAACCAGATCATGCCCGACGTCAACCTGCAGATGGACTATACGGTCCGCGGAACCGGCGGCACGAGGCTCGAGCCGCTGCGGGGGCTGCCGACCGGCCCGATCAGCCGCTCCGTAATCGCCCGCCGCGGGTATGGCAACATCCTGTCGGACATGTTCACGAACGATTTCCCCATCTGGACGCTGTCGCTGCAGGTGGGCTACCCGATCGGCACGAGCGCCACCGAAGCCAACCTGGCGCGGGCGAGGCTGCAGTATCAGCAGTCACAGATCCAGTTGAAGAACCTCGAGCTGCAGGTGTCGCAGCAGGTGCGGGACGCCGGTCGTCAGGTCAACGCGAACCTGAAGCGCGTCGACACGACGCGGTCCTCACGGGAGCTCGCCGAGCGGCGGCTCGACGCCGAGCAGAAGAAGTTCGCGGCGGGCATGTCGTCGAGCTTCTTCATCTTCCAGGCGCAGCGCGATCTGGCGCAGGCGAGGAACGCGGAGCTGCGGGCGATCCTGGATTACAACCGGTCGCTCGTCGACTTCGAGACGGTGCAGGAGGCGCCGGTGTCGGGCGGGGGGATCAGCATCGCCCCTGCGGGGCGATAGAACGTAGGTTCTGCACGGGGGTTCGGACAGAGGTTCTCCACGCTGGTTCGGACGGAGGTTCTGCACGTAGGTTCGGCGTGACCAATCTTCGTCCAACCGTCGTGACGAACCCTCGTCGAACCATCGTTTAAGAACCCCCCGTCCGAACCGTCGCCAAGAACCCATCGTAGTACACTCTGCCCGTGCCCCCGTTCTCGGTCACGGTCATCACCCTCAACGAGGAACACCACCTCCGCGACGCCCTGCGGTCGGTCGCCTGGGCCGACGAGATCATCGTC
>JACQTH010000367.1 GCA_016210935.1 Acidobacteriota bacterium
CCCAGCCTGCCGACCAGTACTCCATCGCGTAACTGAACCCGGCGCCCAAATCGTTCGTCGCCCGAAACCACTGACCCGTCGACCGGTTGTAGAGAAAGACATCTGCGGCCCCATCGCCGTTGAAATCGACGGGGTAGACCTCCCATCCCGGCGACCAATAACCGCTCACGTATGCAAACTCTCCGGTCCCGGTTCCAAGGCTGATGCACTTGAACCACTGACCGTTGGTGGTGTTGTAGAGGAAGACGTCCGACTTTCCGTCGGCATTGAGATCCACGACCAGCGGCGTCCAACCTGGAGACCAGGTCGAGGTGAAGTACGTGAAGCCGGCGTCGCTGGTATTGATCGCTTTCGACCATTTTCCGTTCTGTGGGTTATACAGAAAAAAGTCCGTGAGCGCGTTCCCGTCGAAATCAGCGGCGCGAACCATCCATCCGGCTGCCCACGAGCCCGTGCGAGTATTGAAGGCACCTGCCCGATCGCTGAAGTCCATGGCCCATGCACCACTCGCGCTGTTGTACCGAAAACTGTCCGCACCGCTGTCGCCATTGAGGTCGATCGCGCCGCGTGTGGGACCGATACCCAGCGCGGGGACGAAGTTGGCTGTGCACGGCGTATCGCCGGTCATCGTGATCACACCATCCAGACAGTCTTCGCCGCCCGACCAGCCGCTGAAGACGCTCGCGCCCGCTGGAATCGGTGTCAGGGCCACGACCGCGCCGGCGCCGAACGCCTTGGAGCACTCGGTCCCGCAATTGATTCCTGCCGGCGAGCTGACGACGGTGCCGCTCCCGCGGACGACGACGCTCAGCGTGCCCGCATTGGCGGGCAACACCCGTACCCGACCGGTCGAATAGCGGCTGGTCGTGTTGATGCCATCGGTGACTTCTGCATAGATGTAGTACGTGCCCGGCGCCACGAAGCTGGTGTTCCAACTGTAACTGCCCGCGCTCAGCGGAATCGCGCTGGCGATCAACGTACGGCCATTCGTCGCGTTCGTGTCGGTGTCGTAATAGAGGAAGACTGTTGGCGCGTCACCCGCGTCGGCGTCGGTACCGCTGAAACGGATAATGAAGGTTCCTCCGCTCGTCTCGTCGGCGGCAGCCAGCTTGACGTCGTGGAGGTGGAATGATACCGATTGCGACAGCTCGAATGGATCGAAGCGGAAGTGGTATACGTTCGCCGCGGCCCAAGCTGTTTGCGTGGCACCCGGCACGATGCCGGTGTCAGCACCGGCGGCAAGGGACCCCAGATCCACGGTGTACGTGTTGAGCCCGGGCCAGACGATGATGTCGCTCGAGGTTGTGAGCAGGTTGGACTGGGCCTGGTTCGAGCCCCAGAACACACGGGCCACCGATCCCCCGCCAAGGCTGAATGAAGCGTCGACCTGGAATAGAACCGTGAGATACCGATAGCGCGACGTGTCGATCGGACGAGGACTGGCGAAGCCGTCGAGCAGCCACACCGAGGGATCACCCGTTGTGTTCGACGTGCCGTGGAACTGGCCACCGCTGAAGGAGGCTGACGTCAGGTTGCCGGTTCGCGCCACGTCGGCCGAGTCGTTCATATCCCAGGGGTTGCCCAGGACGGCCGTTGCGAAGTCAGGGCCCCCGGTCTCGTCGGGATCGGTGACGTGAGCGATGGGTGGGGCGTTGATACTGAAGGTGCGCGTGGCCGTGGTGCCGCCCCGCGTGACGCGAAGCGTGTAGGTCCCCGGCGGGAGTGTCCCGTATCTCCACACGTACTGCGTCGTCGAGGACGAGAGTCCGGCGGCGACGGTCAAGGTCGTGCCGCTGGCGTCAATCACCTGGATGGTCGTGCTCCCGCTGCCGCCCGACCATGTGATGGTGTGACGAGCCGCGAGCGTATCCGAATCGCCGCGTGTGAGCCGCACCCAGTCGATGAAGGCCTGATGGCCGGTCGCCGAGCTGTTCGCGTCGATCCGCAATCCAAGCACGAGCGACGCATTCCAGGCCTCGCCGTTCGGCGGCACCTGCGTCAGATCCATCTCGTAGATGTTCGCGCCGGCGTCGTAGAGGGGCAGGATGGCGGCGCCGTCACCGCTGCCGGTGATGCCGCCCGGCGCAGGATCGCCATGGCGTTGGTGGAACCAGTACACCTGGGGAGCCTGCGCAACCCCCGAGATCAGTCTGAGCGACAGCTTCCGGTAGATCGTTGGATCGATCGGGAAGCGCCAGCCGGTTCGGCCAGTGTTGACCACACCGTGAAAGCCGCGATAGAGGAGCGACAGCGACGTATCGGCAAACCCCGAGACCGGAACCGTTGTCCCGCCGACCAAGCCATTGTTGAACCCGAAGTCCGATCCCCAGCCCGCCCGTTCGTCGGGGTACTGGCTGATGTCTTCGGGATTGCTCATGTCCCATGGATCGTCGAGGACGTCTGTGGCATAGTCGGGTCCCGCCTGGAGGCGTTGCCCCGGACTGGGCGACGTAATCGTAAGGGTTTGCGCGGCTGTGCCCTGGGCGACGGAGAGGCAGAAGACCACGATC
>JACQTH010000368.1 GCA_016210935.1 Acidobacteriota bacterium
GAGCCGTACGGTGTACTTACCCGGCGCCGCAATCGGTGTGGCGGTCGCCGGATTGATGCCCCAGTGCAGCAGCGGACGTGTCTCCGCGTTTCTGAATCGCGGCTCGTCCCAGAGGTACGGATTGTCGGCAGGGGTCGTCCGGAACTCGAGACGGCGCGGCGGCTCGTAGCGCAGATCCCACAGGGCGCGATTCAGGCCGGCGCGGGCCGGAACCTGCAGTCGTCGGACGACCTGGCCGTTCGCGTCGACAATCTCCATCGGAATCGGACTCGAAGCGCCGGATTTGAGCGAGTAGTTGAAGAGCGCCGTTCCGGTGCGGGCCAGGCGAAAGCCGGGGCGCGGCGCAAAGAGAGTGTTGTCCGTGAAGGTCCGGCTGCCGCCTTCGCGCGCGTCGCGCGCTTCGGCGAGCCTCGCCGAAGCCTTCGGCGGAGGCGGGAAGCCGGACTCCACATCTGAGGATGACTGGGTCCGGCTGGAACCGGATTCTCCATTCGAGGATAGTTGCGTCGATTGCTCCAGCGGCGTGATGTCGCGCAGGATGTAGAGCCCGCGCCCGTAGGTCGACACGATGACGTCGTGGTGCTGCTTCTGGACGACGACCCACGTCACCGGCGCGCGCGGCAGGCCGACCTGAAACGGCGTCCAGGTTTCTCCATCGTTCATCGAGTAGAAGAACCCGTTCCCTGTTCCCGCAAACAACATCCCTCCCCGGTTCGGGTTTTCGGCGACGGCCATCACGTACGCCAGCGGGTGATTCCGCGGCAACCCGTCGCTGATCTTCTTCCACGTCTGCCCGAAATCGGTCGTCTTGTAGATGAACGGATCGCGGTTGTCCTGGATGTGGAAATCGACCGCCATGTACGCGGTGCCGGCATCGAAATGGGAGGGTTCGATCTTGCTGATCGTGCCCCATACCGGCATGCCCGCGACGTTCTTCGTCAGGTCGTTCCAGGTCTTTGCGCCATCTCTGGTGATCCAAATCCTGCCGTCGTTCGTGCCTGCCCAAATCAGTCCCCTCTGCACCGGAGACGGCGCGATGGCAAAGACCACTTCGCCCGCGAACTGCCCGAGGTTGTCGCCCACCACGCCACCGGACGAGACGATGCGGGACTTGTCCTGGGTAGACAGATCAGGACTCACCACCTCCCACGACTGGCCCCCGTTTCGCGTGCGGAAGATGACCTGGCAGCCGTAGTACACGGTGGTGTGATCAAACGGATCGATGGCGATCGGCGCCGTCCAGTGGCACCGGTACTTTGAATCAGTCGGCGCTGAATCCAGCGTGATCATCCAGGGGCTGACGGAACGCGCGGTCCGCAGTTTTGCGTCGTAGCGCGTCAGCTTGTTGCCGTAGCACGTCGCCCAGACGATGTCTGCATCTTCGGGGTCCGGAATCGTGAAGCCGGACTCGCAGCCGCCGAGATACGTGTCCCACGGTGTGCCGGCGCCGCGCCCAAAGAATGCCGCGGCGTCCATTGCGCCGCCACCGCCGCCGCGACCTCCGCCGCGTCCACCACCACCGAAGCCGCCTCGACCACCCCCTCCCGGGCCGCCATAGGAAGGCACGTTCGGGAGTGGCACCGGCGAATCGCTCGCGCCTCGCATCGTCCCATCGTCCTGCCGGTTGCTGTAGATCCAGTACGGCACGCGGGTGTCGGCCGCGACGTGGTACATCTGACCGATCGGCAGGACCACGTTCGTGAAGCTCTTCCCGTGCGTTGTCGTAATGCCCATCCCGCCGTCGCCGGTCGTGACGTAATGATCCGGATTGGTCGGATCGATCCAGATGTCGTGGCAATCGCCACAGCCGCCGCCGCCGGCCGTGAAGGTGAGCCCGCCGTCGGTGGACCGGTGGGGGCTGCTGCTCATGACGAAGACTTCGTTTTCATCCTTCGAGGAGACATCCACCCGAATGTAGTAGCCGGCACGCCCGGTCAGCGTCCGGTCCCAGCTCACGACTTTCCAATTCGTGCCGCCATCGTCCGAACGCCACAGCGATCCCTGGTTGGCGGTTTGGATGAGCGCGAACATCCGTTTGGAATTCGTCGGCGCGATCGCAACATCGATCTTGCCGACTGGAGGCCTCGGCATGCCGTTCTCGATCTTGCTCCACGTCGTGCCGCCGTCGCGTGAGAGGTAGACGCCGCTGCCGGGCCCGCCGCTGAACATCGCCCAGGTGTGCATCACGACCTGCCACGTCCCCGCGATGAGCACGTTCGGATCGTTTCGATCCATCGCGAGACCGGAACATCCCGTGTCCTGATCGACGAACAGGACGCGCTCCCATGTCGTGCCGCCGTCTTTCGTGCGATAGACGCCTCGTTCCTGTTGCGGGCCGGTTGCGCGGCCCAGCACACACGCAAAGACGACGTTCGGATTGGTCGGGTGGACGACGATGCGGCCGATGCGGCCGCTGTCGGGCAGGCCCATGTTCCTCCACGTCC
>JACQTH010000369.1 GCA_016210935.1 Acidobacteriota bacterium
CGGAGCGGCCGCTAAGACAGCTTCTAAAGCCGAAACTTGCCTCATTCGGAAGGGAATCGGCTTTAGAAGATGTCTAGCGCCGCAGCACGACACCCGCGCTCGCCCGCCAATAGCTCAGACGCGTGGCCCCAAACGCGACGCCTCCGTCCGCCCCTTCGGTCAGATTCTGGAACCGGCGGACTTCCAACCGGATGCCCGTCCTGTCGGTGAAAAACCCGATGACGCCGCCGCCGATGCCGAGACCCAACAACCGGCTGTTGACTTCCAGCACGTCCAGCACATCGTCGCTCCGCGGATGCATCAGGCCGATGCCACCCACCACGTACGGCCGCAGCGACTCCCGGGTCCAGCGACGCGGCGCCGCGATGATGACGTTGCCCGTCAGCGTCAGGAGGTAACTGCGAATGACCAGTTGCGCGCCATCGTCCCGCTGGAAGAATCCCGGCGCGTATCCGAAGTCGATCTCCAGCCCCAACGCGCGGGCGCCCAGCAGGCTGACCGACCCGCCGTAGATCACCTTGGTCGCTTCCGACGCCCGTTCCAGGTCCACCACGGTCGTCTTGGTGCCGAACGTGATGCCCACGAATGGCGTGAAATGCCAGTCCGCGCCGGCATCGGCCGGCCACAGCATGACTGCCAGCACACAGATAATGGCGAGGCGGACCCGAATCATCGGTGGCCGCGACCGCTAGCAGGGAAGCTGCGCCGGGCCCCGGAATTCTCGGCGGTTTGAGGCGCAGCTTCACTGCCGATCATAGAAAGAGACGCAGGAAGAGGCGCGCGAAGAGCGAGGTCGTCACGTCGCCGCCGGCAAGCGGGAAATACGCGCTCAGGCCATCGCTGTTCGCCAGCAGAATCAGGGTCAGGCGACGTCCGGGCACCTTCAGCACGAGAGACGAGAAGGCGTCCGGCGTCCAGCCAAAGTGCCAGACGATCTGCTCGCCGTTGTACAACTGGACGAACCAGCCGAGGCCGAACGGGACTGGTGTTCCGCCTTTCGTCACGCCCACGCTCGTCCACGCCTGTGCCAGCGTTTCGGGGCGAAGCAGCACGTCATCGTCGAGCGCGGCGTTGTAGCGGGCAAGATCGCGCGCGCTGGAAATCAACCCCGTCGCCGCGTTCAACCCCTTTGCCGGATACTCGGAGGGGGCGACCCGGCCTCGCTTGTCGACCTTGTACGGCTTTGCCAGTCGGCCGATGACCCTCGCGTACCGGAGGAGAGTGTCGGGATCGAACATCTCGCGCAGCGACGCCACCGGCTGCTCGAGATCGTGGCCTGGCACGGAATCGAGCAGGGCGAGAGGTTCGAGGATCGAGCTGGTCACCGCCTTGCGATATGGCTCGCCGGCACACGTCTCGGCGACCGGCGTCAGGGCAGCAAAGCGAGGGGGATCGTACCTGAACTCACTCCCGGGCTCGCCTTCGGAAGTGTGAGAAAGGACGTGGCGAACGGTCGCCCCGGATTCGGGGAGAAGAGCTGTCCACCTCCGCATGGGGTCCCTGAGCGCCACCAGGCCGTGCTCGACGCACCGCAGCAGGATCGCGGCGGCGAACGTTTCACTGACATCGGCGATGAGGTACGGCGTGTCCGGGGTTGCCGGGACCGCGTTCTCCAGGTCCTGATACCCAAACCCCCGCTCCCAGACGATGCGACCCTCGGATACGATGGCGCCGGAGAGACCGGGAATGCCGGCCTGCTGGCGAAGCGACTCCAGATACTGCTCGAACAGACCGATCACGAGCGTCTGGGCCCCTAGCAGTTCGTGCTGGAAGTCCGGCGTCGCCTCGAAAGCAGCCAGACTTTCGCCTCGGGTTGCCAGGCCCGGCCGCGCTACAAGAATCGCCGTTGCCACGGCGCCGATCAGGATGGTGTCACGAAGCTTCACGAGAATCGTTGCCCTAGCGAAGCTCCGCCTCACACCAACCAGCTGCGCTTCGCTAGGAGATCACGAGGCATCATTCAATATCCCCGCTACGCGGGGCTATGCGTGCTTGACCAATCATCGTACAATTCTGGCCGCCAAGCACGGCTAGGC
>JACQTH010000370.1 GCA_016210935.1 Acidobacteriota bacterium
GGACGCTGGGCGGCGCGGGGAGCGGTGAGGGCGGAGAGTGAGCTCAGGCCGGCCATACCTCAGACGCGTCTCTGATAGCGATCGCGAAGCCAGATGGCGATGGCGTTCATCGTCAACAGGAGCGCCAGCAGGACGAGGATCCCCGCGGCGGCGTTCTGCGCGAACTCCACTTGCGGCCGAGAGACCCAGTTGAAGATCTGGATCGGCAGCACGGTAAAAGCGGACCAGATGGAATCCGGCACGAACGGGACATACGTCAGCGCCCCTATCGTGATGAGCGGCGCCGTCTCGCCGATGGCGCGTGAAACAGCCAGGATGATCCCCGTCAGAATGCCGGGCGTTGCAACGGGCAGCACAACCTGCCAGATCGTCTGCCATTTGGTCGCGCCCAGCGCGTAGGAGGCCTCGCGGAGCGAGGGCGGAACGGCCCGCAGCGCCTCGCGCGTCGCCAGGATCACGACCGGAAGGACCAGGAGCGCGAGCGTCCCGGCGCCCGCCAGCACGCTTCGCTCCCACCCGAACGCGCGCACGAACAACCCGAGGCCCAGCAATCCATAAATGATCGAAGGCACACCCGCCAGGTTCGAGATATTGAGCTCGACGAGATGCGCCATGCGACTGCGGGTCCCGTACTCCTCCAGATAGACGGCCGCCGCCATGCCGATCGGCACCGCCATCAGCGCGGTCAGTCCTATCACATAGAGGCTGCCGACCAGCGCCGGCAGAATACCCGCCGCGGAGGCGCGACGCGACGGATAGCTGGTGAGGAATTCCCACGAGAGCCGGCTGAGTCCTCCAGCCGCCACGTTGATCAGCAGAACCGCCAGCGCGGCGAGCGCCAGGAGAAGCGTCACGAGCCCTGCCGCGGCGACGATGCGATCCACGAGCAGTCGCCTGCGGACGGACGGGCGGGGCGACGCCAGCGCCGCGGCGCTCGATGTCATGCGTACTCCTCGCGGAATCGTTCGCGAAGCCAGTGGCTCACGAGATTGAGCGCGAAGGTGAACACGAACAGCAGGGTGCCGACGGCGAAGATCGTCCGGTACTCGAGCGTGCCGGCCGGCGTGTCCCCCAGGCTGACCTGTACGATGTACGCGGTCATGGTCTCGATCGGCACGAGTGGGTTCATCGTGAGGTTCGGCTGCTGGCCGGCCGCAATCGCGACGATCATCGTCTCGCCGATGGCCCGCGACGCGGCAAGGATCAGGGCCGCGGAAATGCCCGAGAGCGCGGCCGGGATGACGACCCCGACGGTGGCTTCGGCTTTGGTCGCCCCGAGCGCGTAGGCGCCTTCACGAAGACTACCGGGCACCGCGCGCATCGCGTCTTCGGACAGCGAGGCGACCATCGGGAGAATCATGATGCCCATCACGATGCCGGGGCTGAGCGCGTTGAATCCGGAGAGGTTCGGCACGAACCGCTGCAGAATCGGCGTGACGAACAGCAGCGCGAAATACCCGTACACGACCGTCGGAATCCCTGCGAGCACTTCGAGCACCGGCTTGATCGCGCGCCGCATCGAGGAAGGCGCGTACTCACTGAGATAGACCGCAGCCAGGAGACCTGTCGGAAGCGCCACCGCCATCGCGATCGCCGAGACCAGTATCGTCCCCGCCACGAGCGGCAGCACACCAAAGCGTCCGCTGGCGAACAACGGTGTCCAGATCGTTCCGAAGAGGAACTCCGTCAGCCGCACTTCCCGGAAGAATTCAGCGGTCTCGAAGAACAGCACCAGCACGATGCCGGCGGTGGTCAAGATCGAGAGCACGGCGCAGGCCAGGACGGCCAGCTCGATTGGCCGTTCGAGCCAACGCCGCATCCGGGGCGCCAGGCGCACGACGGGAAAGGGGATGGTCATCTGGCCGTCGATGGTCCGGACAGCAAAGTTTCGAGGGTGGCGCCGGATTCCGCCCCGCTGAACATCGTGCCGGTGGTCCCACGGGTGAATCGTTGGTTCACCAGCTTGTATTCGGCGTCGCTCAGCGGCACGTATCCGACTTCACGGGCGAGCTCCGGTCCGCCGGAGAGGTAGAACTCCACGAACGATTTCACTTCCGGGCGCGACAGCGATTTCTGACTCACGTAGATGAA
>JACQTH010000383.1 GCA_016210935.1 Acidobacteriota bacterium
AGCGTGAGCGGCCTCCAGCAGGGGACCGAGACGGTGAGGGTGCAGCCGCGCGGCGATGATCGGACCGACACGGTCAACAAGTTCGTCGACATCCGGTTCGCCAAGCGGTTCACGATCGAGCGCCGGCGGATCGAGCTGACCGCGGACCTGTTCAATGCGCTGAACGCGAACCACGTGCTGGCACAGAACGAAGCCGTCGGGTCGGCGCTCGGCCGGCCGTCGCGCATTCTCGCGCCGCGCGTGATTCGGTTCGGGGTGACGGTGAATTACTGACGGAGGTTCGTCACGAGGGTTCGGACGAGAGTTCTGAACGGAGGTTCGGACGAGGGTTCGTGACGGAGGTTCGGACGAAGGTTCCGGGACGACGGTTGTGCCGCTCGAAGCGCTGGAAACGAACTTCGCGAACCGCTTGTCCACGAACCGTCGTCTGAACCTTCACCCACGAACCGTCGTCTGAACCTTTGTCAGCGAACCCTCGCGTGAACGTCCGTCCTCGAACCTACGCCTGCGGCGGCGTGCTTCGCCGATAGCTCCCCAGCACGCGCATCGACACCGTCTCCGTGCGCACGTCAGCCAGCGCCCCGGCCATGACGGGGTCGTCGGCGCGCGCCAGCACGTCCAGATAGAACAGGTACTCGAACGGCGCGGACGGGATCGGCCGGCTCTCGATCTTCGCCAGGTCGAGCTCCCGATCCGCAAAGGGCCGTAGCATCCGCACGAGGGCGCCCGGTACATTCTTGACGCGAATCACGAGGGTCGTCTTGTCGGCGTGCTCGACCCGGACGCGCTCGGAGGCAGGCGCCAGCAACTGGAATCGCGTGTAGTTCTCCGGAAAATCCTGAATCCCCTTCAGGAGCACCGACCCCTGATAGATCTCCGCGGCCCGCTCGCTCGCAATCGCCGCCGCGTCGCGCAGGCGCTCGCGGATGATGGTCTCGAGCGCGCCGGCGGTATCGAAGACCGACACGGGTTGAATTTCCGGATGCTGCCGGAAGAACGCTTCGCACTGGGCGAGCGCCATCGGGTGCGACATCACCCGCCGCACATCGGCCAGCGACGTGCCGGGCAGCGCGATCAACGCGTGATCGATGTGGCGAATCGTCTCGCCGACGATGACGAGGTCGTGCTGGGAGAGCAGATCGTACGATTTGTGGATCGACCCGGCGAGCGTGTTCTCGATGGGAATGACCGCGCGGCGCGCGCGGCCTGATGCGACCGCGCCGAAGGTCTGCTCCAGCGTGGCGCATGACAGCAGGCGCGTGTCCTGACCCAGCAGCGCCCGCGCGGCCCCTTCGCTGAACGCGCCGGGACTGCCCTGATACGCGCCGTCGGCCGGGGCTGAGCTCTGGGCGTCGGGCTTCATCACCGCCTGGTATACCATGAAGATCCGCGCCGCGACGGAGTACGTGGCTTCCGGCTTCAGCCGGAAGATCTTCCGCCTAAAGGCGGAAGCCACGAGTCAGTAATTCTTTCGAGCGCGGACCGCCATGCCCAGGGCCGCCTCGCCCGCCCGAGTCGCCGGCCTCGCCAGCCGCTTCGGCGCGTTCGTCGCCGAGCGCTTTCCGTTCGCGCTCGCCACCGCGCTCGACGCATTCGAGCAGATCTCCCGATCGGCCGATCCCCGCGATTCGACGACGATCGACGGGTGGCGTCAGCCGCTGGGACGGGAGCTCCGGCGGCGGTTCGCCACCGATCCGCCCGACGGCCTTGCCGACACGACCCCGGGAACGACCGCCGCGGCGCGGCTGGCGCAGGCGCGCGACGAGCTGATCGACGCGTGTGACGGATTTCTCCACCGCGAGGCCATCGCCGCGTCGCTGACACGCGACGAACGCCGCGAGATCCTGCGCGGGATGCTGCTGACGCGCGCAACGGACAATCGTCTGAAGACCTTCTTCTCCGGCGGCGAGCTGCGCTACCACACGGCCGCCTTCCAGGGGAAGGGATTTCGATCGTTGGGGCAGGAAGCGATTTACGCCTGTGCGATCCGCCTCCGGCGCGGCGAGCGGTATCGGACCGACCAGGGTGAGTGGCGCGGAGATGTCGTTGGCCCGATCATCCGCGATGCCGGTGCGGCGCTGGCGATGCGTCCGGCTCCGGAAACGGTTCGGATGATTCTCAACGCGCAGATGGCGAAGGCCGGTCCGCCGATGGACGGCAAAGATCTGCACATCGGGGACTTCTCGTGGGGCATCCTGCCGGCGACGGCGCCGCTCTCGATCAGCACCTTGACCGTGGCGGGCATGGCCATGGCCTTCGCGCGCGATGGGTCCGGGCGCGTCGCGGTGTCCTTCATCGGTGAAGGCGGATCCTCGCTGGGCGAGTGGCACGAAGCGATCAACGCCTGCGCCGCGCGACGGCTCCCCGCGATCTTTTGTGTTCAGAACAACCAGACGGCGCTGTCGACGCCGGTCGGCGATCAGTCTGCCGTGCGCGTGTTCGCGGACAAGGCCGCCGGCTACGGC
>JACQTH010000365.1 GCA_016210935.1 Acidobacteriota bacterium
CCGGCAAGCCACAGACGCTCGCGGGGCTCGAGATGGCGGTCGCCGGCATCGAGCGCGCCTCGAGCGTCTCGCTGCAGGATTGTCCGCCAGGCGCGAACACGCAGAAGGGGATGACCAAGCCGGGCGAGGAATTCGCCGTGGTCAAGATGAATTTCAAGGTCCTGCCGGCATTCAAGCCGGGTCCCTTCAAGAAGCCGTTCATCAAGGACGTTTCCGGCACCGACTATTTCACGGCGGTCTCGTTCGTGGATGTCGGAAGCCAGCCGGCGTTTTCCTGCTCGTTTCCGTTCCGCACGCCGGCAGGCACGAAGCTGAAGAGCATTCAGATCGATTCGCTGACGTTCGACCTCACGCCGTTCGAAGGGAAGTAGCGGGAGCGGCGCCCGCGAGCTGCTCCTGCCGCCGGCCCAGCCACCATCCGTTGAACAACCAGACGAACGAGATGGGGACCGCCACGAATGCGGTCCCGACGATCCCCATTCCCGCAATCCCCATCAGCCCGTACGACCACGCGCCGACCTGATCCCCGGCACGGTAGACGACCGTGTCGATGAAGCTTTTCGCCTTGTACTTGTCCTCGCGGGGAACCACGGTGTAGAGGATTTCGCGGGTCGGCCTGGCCACGGCGAAGTTGCCCGCGCGACGCAGCGCCTGGAACCAGACGATGACCGCCACGGTCGGGAGCAGGCCCAGCGTCAGGAAACCGAGGGCGCTCATGGCCGGCAGCAGCGTCAGCGTCAGCGCCACGCCAAGGGCGTGAACAATCCGTCCGGTCAGAAAGGCCTGAACCCCCAGCGTCAGCACGTTGACCAGCAGATCGACGCGCGCGAAGAACGACGTGCGGGCCGCGCGATCCGTGACGCTGCGGCTGACGATGTCGGCCTGCTGAAAATAGAGAAACGTCGACAGAATCGTGAACAGCAGCATGTACACGCTGATGTTCAGCAGGTACGGCGATTTCAGGGCATGTGAAATGCCGGTCAGCACGCCGCCGCCGATCGGCTGCTCCTGGGCGGGGAGCGCGCGCTGGGCCCGCAGCGATTCGAACAACCGCGCCAGACGCCCGGCGCTGAAGACCGCCGCCTCCAACAGCGCCGCCGACACCAGCAGCAGCGCCGCGGATCCGCTAATCCTGACCAGACTGTCCGTGAGGGCCGACCCCAGAATGCCTCCAAGGGTTCCGCCGGCCGCAATGAACCCGAAGAGGCGTTTTCCCTGATCGCGCGAGAAGACGTCGGCCATGAATCCCCAGAACACCGACACGACGAACAGATTGAAGACCGCTGACCAGATGAAGAAAACGCGCCCGACCCAGATGTTCTGCCCGCCGGTCGTCGCGTTCAGCAGCAGAAAGAAAATCAGCAGGTTCGCCATGAAGAACCGATAGGCGGCCGAGACGAACCGGATGCGCGGAAGCCGGGCCACCAGCGCGGCAAACGGGGGGTTGCAGATCATCATCCCGACCAGCGTGCCGGTGAAGAGCCACGGCAGGTTGTTGACCCCGCCGGCGACTCCCATTTCGTCGCGAATGGGCCGGATGACGTAGTAGGCGGAGAGGATCGCGGCGAAGTAGAGCCACGACCAGACGAGCGCTCGGACCTCGTCCGGCCGCACATCGATGGCGTACCGGAGCAGCCGGTACGTCAGGCTGTCGGAGTCACCGGCAGGGGAAGGGGGCACGGGCTAAGCTTACCGTCGGCCTCTCATAACCCGAATGCCCATCGGATCGCGCCCAGCAGATGCTGCTGGAACCGGGTGTCGTTCCACACCTCCTCGCGATGCCCCAGCGCCGTGTAGAAGACGCGGCCGCTTCCGTACTGCCGGTGCCACGCCAGCGGAAAGTCGCCGGGCTGACCCGCTTCGGGGTGACCATCGTCCGGATGTCGATCCAGTGACACCAGCACGGTGACGCGGCCCCGCGGGTTGCTGCGAAACTCGTAGATCTCGTCAAAGATGCGGAACGGCGACGGCAGCGGCGACGTGGCGGGATGACCGCGATCGTCGATCCGGATGTCGACCGTCGTCTGGTTGCCGTGTGTCGCGAATTCGGCGCCGATCATCTCCAGATACTCGGGGCTGTCGTGATACGTGTCGGTGGCGCTGTGCGTCCCGATAAATGGATGGCCGGCGCGGATCCACGAGAGGAAAGCGGCCAGATCCGGAATACCGAGGTTGCCTGTCGTGTTCGCGAAGAACACCCCGTCGATGGTGGCAAGTCCCGCTGCGGACAGCAACTGTGCGACGTCCGAGGTTGTGCGGCAGAAACTCGCCGCGAACACCCCGCTGTCATCGGCCAGCCGCGTGAGGACCGATTCGGCGATCGGAATCGAGGAGTGCCGGAACCCGGTAGTGGTAGTGACAATCAGCAGCCGCTTGGGCGCGGATTGTGACGGAGTGGGCGCCGATGCGGACGAATCGCCGCATGCCTGACCGAGCAGGACGCCGATGACGACAACGGCGAGGGCGTGGGCTTTGATCAACATGAGGAGTGTAGCGCGGGAAGCGCTTTGAGATAGATTAGTTTTGCCGATAAGGAGCGGTCGACATGCCCAGAATTCATCGCACGGGGCGGCTTGCTGGCCTCATTTCCGCGCTCACCATCGTTTTTCTCCCGCTCGGTCTCGTCACGGCAGCCGATCAGCAGCGGCCGTCACAGCGCGCCGGCGCGGCGGCCCCTCCTGCAACCGCTGCAGCCGACGATGCGGAGTTCGGCCGCCTGGTCAAAGAATGGACGACCAGGCCGGAGTTCATCAGCCCGCTGGTCGATCACCTGCCGAAGGTCCCGGGGGTCCCGTCGCCAAAGGACCTGCTCGGCTATCACATCGGCGAGCCGAAGAAGCTGACCTACTACGCAGACATCCTCAGGTACTACCGCGCGCTCGCCGCGAAATCGCCGCGCCTGAAGGTGGTCCCCATCGGCACGAGCGACGAGCAGCGCGAGCTGATCGTCGTCTTTGTGGGGTCCGAAGAATCAATCAAGAACCTCGAGGTGTACCGCTCCTATCTCGCGCAGATCGCCGACCCGCGCAAGCTCTCGGACGCGCAGATCCGCGACATCATCTCGAAAGCCAAGCCGATCTACCACCTGATGGGCGGACTGCACAGCGCTGAGGTCGGACCATCGGAAATGCTGATGGAGCTGGCATACCGGCTCGCCACGGAGGAGTCGCCGCTCATCAGGCAGATTCGCGACAACGTGATCGTGTCGATGACGCCCGTCGCCGACCCCGACGGCCGCGATCGGCAGGTGGACTGGTACTACCGCCATGGCATCGACGAGCCCGACACGGGGGGACGCGGGGGTCTCCCCGGGGTGCCCTACTGGGGCAAGTACGTCTTCCACGACAACAACCGCGACATCAACTACTCACAGCTCAGCATGCGCGCGCTGCTCGACTGGTACCTCCAGTGGCATCCGCCCATCATGCACGACCTCCACCAGTCGCAGACGCTCCTCTACACGTTCAGCGGTCAGGCGCCGCAGAACCCGAACCTCGATCCGATTCTGTACGGCGAGCTGCCGTGGTTTGCGAACTTCGAGCTGGCGCAGATGGCGAAGTACGGGATGCCGGGCGTCTGGACCCACGCCTTCGTCGACATGTGGTCGCCCGGATACCTGGCATTCATGTCGTCGAATCACAACGGCATGATTCGGATGTACGAGATTCAGGGCAGCAGCACCGCGAATACGACGCGCCTTCGGCTGGGCGGACGCGGAACGCCGCCGGCTTCGGCCTCGAGCCCACCGCAGGCCGGTTCGGAGCAGGCGGGTCGCGGCGGCGCGGAAACGCCAGGTGGTGGCCAGCCGGCCGCTGCGCCGGAGCCTGGACCTGCCGGGCGCGGTTTTGGCGCGACGACCCGCGAGTGGTATCGCCCGTGGCCGGCGTCCGGCGACTTCGACTGGTCGTTGCGCAACAACACGAACTACGGTCAGACCGGCGTGTTGACCGCGCTCCAGCTCACGTCGCAGTTCCCGAGGGTGATCCTCGAGAACTTCTATCAGAAGACGCGGAACTCGATCGAATCAGGACGAAAGGAATCAGTCGCAGGCTATGTGATTCCCGCGGGCCAGCGGGATCAGACGCGCGTCGCCAATCTGGTGAACCTGCTGCGGATGCAGGGAATCGAAGTGGGACGCGCGATCGCGGAGATGAAGCTGAAGGAAGACACGTTCGCGGCGGGCTCGTACCTGATCAAACGGGACCAGCCGTACGCGCGGCTCGCGAAGATGTTCCTCGAGAAACAGGTGTATCCGGACCCAAACCTTCGCACCTATGACGATGCGGGCTGGACCATGGGATTGATGAGTCACACGGACGTGAAGGAAATCACGGACAAATCGATTCTCGACGTGGCGGTCGAACCCGTGAAGGAGGTTCGTCCCGCGGGCACCGTTTCCGGCAGCGGCAGCGTGTATGCGATCGGGCATTACGGATCCAACAACATGATCACGCTTCGCTATCGCCTGAAGGATGTGAAGGTGCAGGCGGCGGAGAAGGAGTTCAAGGAAGGCGGCGTCACCTTCCCGGCCGGCTCCTTCATCGTCAGTGGGGATTCGGCCGGTCGCGTCAAGGGGGCCGTCGAGCCGCTCGGCCTGACGGCGGTGGCCATGGCCACGACGCCGGACGTCCCGATGCACGATCTGGACCTGCCGCGGCTGGCGGTGTTTTCGACTTGGGGCAGCACGCAAGAGGTCGGGTGGGTGCGGCACGCGCTCGACAAGTTCGAAGTGACGTACGACCTCATTTACAAGGAGCGCGTGAAACAGGGAAATCTGAAATCGTCGTACGACGCGATCCTGATGCCGAGTCAGGCCGGAACGGCGAAGCGCCTCGTGTTCGATCTCGACCCGCGCGACAAGCCGATCGACTACAAGAAGAGCGAGAAGTTCAGATCGCTGGGAATGTACGGCGAGTCGGACGATATCACCGGCGGAATGGGCCTGATGGGCGTGGCCGAGCTGCAGAGATTCCTCGATCAGGGCGGCGTGCTGATCACGCTGGGGAGCGCCAGCTACTTTCCGGCGGATTACGGCCTGGCCCCGCGTGTCGACGCGGCGCGGACGTCGGCGCAGTTCTACGCGCCGGGGCCGATCGTCCAGGCGGAGATCGTGCGGCCCGAGAATCCGATCTTCTACGGATACGATCAGCGCCTGATACCGGTGCGGTACGCGAACGGGCCGCTCCTCAGCGTGCAGGCCGCGGGCGGTGGGCGATTCGGCGGTCCGGGCGAATCGGGCGCGGCCGGCGGTCCGCCGCCGGAGGGCGTGCTGATGCGGTATCCGGGCGGCGATGCCGCGGTGTTGAGCGGCTTGATGCGCGCCGCGAACGAGACACGCGGCCGCGCGGCGATCGTGGCG
>JACQTH010000356.1 GCA_016210935.1 Acidobacteriota bacterium
ATCGTGCACACTAAGCGGATCGCTCTTTCGAATCAGCGCGGCGAGCGCCAGCGAGCCGTGGGAGGCGGTGGGGGTGGAGCTCAGGGCTGCTCTAAGCGGATCGCTCTTTCGAATCAGCGCGGCGAGCGCAAGCGAGCCGTGAGAGGCGGTGGGGGTGGGGCCCCACCGCACATTAAACAATGATTGAAGCCCACGGCGTTTCCAAGCTGTACAACCGCAGCGTCTACGCGCTGCGCGACCTGACGCTGACCGTCGAAAAGGGAGATTTCGTCTTCCTCACCGGGCCGAGCGGCGCCGGGAAATCCACCTTGCTCCGGCTCCTCCTTCGCGAAGAGGTCCCCAACAAGGGCACGCTGAAAGTAGCGGGCCGGGATCTGGCCCGCCTCACCACGCGGCAGGTTCAGGCGTACCGGCGCGGGGTCGGCTTCGTCTTTCAGGATTTCAAACTCATCCCGCGCATGACCGTTCTCGAGAACGTCGCCTTCGTCCCCCGCGTGCTCGGCGCCGGCAGCCCGCAGATGCAGCGGCGGACCTTCCAGGTGCTCAAGTGGGTCGGGCTGCAGCATCGCATGCACGCGTTTCCGCTGGAGCTCTCGGGCGGCGAGCAGCAGCGGATCGCAATCGCCCGCGCCCTGATCAACGATCCCGTCCTCGTCCTCGCAGATGAGCCCACGGGCAACCTCGATCCCGATTTGTCGCTCGAGATCATGAATCTCTTTCGCGAGATCAACGCGCGGGGGACCACGGTCGTGGTGGCGACCCACGATCGCGAGCTGATTCGACAGGTCGGGCGCCACACCATCACCCTCGCCCACGGGCGCATCGTCGAGAACGAGTGATGCGCGCGCTCCGATACTGTTTCGACGAAGCGACGGCCAGCCTGTGGCGCGGCCGCGGCGCCAGCCTGTTGTCGATTCTGACGATCGCGATCGCGCTGTTCGTCCTCAGCGGCTTTCTGGTGGTTGCGGCCAATCTGGAACGTCAGATCGCCCAGTGGAGCGACGCCGCGGAGCTTTCGGTCTATCTGGCCGACGACATCTCGCAGGATCAGCGACTGGCAGTGGATCGGATCCTGGCCGGACACGACTCGGTCGTCGCCGCGCGGGAATACCTGTCGAAGGCGGACGCCCTCCGCCGCTTCAAGCGTGATTTTCCCGACCTGGCCGGCACCGCCGACGGGCTGAGCAGCAACCCTTTCCCGGCGTCGTTTGAAGTGCGGTTGCGAGGGGCCCAGTCGGGCGGCGATGCCGCCGATCGACTGGCGGCCGAACTTCGTCAGACCCTGGGGGTCGTCGACGTGCGGTACGACCGGCAGTGGATTCAGCGGCTGAGCGGGGTCGCGGTCTTTTGCCGGGTTACGGCCTATGTCCTGGGCGGGATTCTGGTTGGGGCCGCCGTTTTGACGGTCACCAGCGTCGTGAGACTGGCGTTGTACGGCCGACAGGACGAGATCAAGATCATGGAGCTAGTGGGCGCGCCCATCGGGTATATCCGGGGGCCGTTCGTGCTCGAGGGCACCCTGCAAGGTGGGATCGGCGCGGGGCTCGCGCTGGCGGCCTTGTGGGGTGGGGTCCTGCTGGTTCGGACCCGCGGACCGCAGCTCCTCGAGGGCCTGGCGGACCTGTCCACTACGACCTTTTTGCCCCCCTCGCTGGCGGCACTGCTGGTTGCCGGGGGCATGCTGGTCGGGTGTGTTGGAGGCTTCATTGCGGCTCGGACGGCCCGATAAAGCAGTGGACAGTAACGAAGCTTCGCCTCAAACCGCCGAGTGACGGGCCCGCGGTGTACGGCGAACCTTCGTTACTAGGCAGAGGGCAGTTGGACCCACAGCCACTGCCCACAGCCCACCGCCCACTGTTCCAGCAGCAGTCCGCTTGGGCGCGTCAAGGGGACAGTCCCCAAGGGTGCCCGCCGGGTACCCCAGCAGAGCTACCGTTGACACACTTCGGAGCGGAGCAATAGACTTTGGAAGGTCGCACTTCACGTCGAGGGTTTCCGATGTCACGCTCTCGGTCGGATCACTGGCCAACCAGGTCGGAAGTGCCGGCAGCCCTGACCCGGTTCTACCGCGAAGAATTCCTCAAACATCAGAAATGCCTCGAACGCCAGCGTGAGTACTACTCCGAGCGCGCGATCTCGAACGTCCAGGCGGCGCTCACTCGCATCCTCGCCGAGCTCGAACAACTTTGCTGCAAGCAGGACGCCGACCGCATCGTCAGCGAATTGCTGCGCCAGTTCGACGTCGTGACCGGCCTGTCGGCCTGGTCCGATCCCAAAGAAGTGCACTGATACTCCCTCACGAATCGGACGACCAGGGTCGCCTCACCCATCTCCGTCACGATCTCTCCGTCATCCTCCACGCTGGACTGGACGCCGTTCGGCCTGGCCCGCTTATGCAGCGCGCGTTGGCATCTCTCGAATCTTCTTCGTGGCTTCCGCCTGTCCCTGGCAACGTCGTGGGGCCGGACTCGTGGCTTCCGCCATCCATCTATCTCCTCGCCGCAGGCAAGGCGGCGTCGCCCATGGCTTCCGAGTTTCTTCACCACCTCGGACATCGTGTGGCCGCCGGGCTCGTCGTGGTTCCGTCGGGAACGAACGCACCGTTCAACACGCGGACGAACATCGACGTGATTGAGGCAGGTCACCCGACACCGGACGAGGGAAGTGAGCGAGCCGGCCGGCGAGCGCTCGCACTTGCAGCCGGTACTCCGGCCGAGGCGTGTCTGGTGGTCCTTCTGTCCGGCGGCGCCTCTGCGCTTGTGGCTGCGCCGGCCGACGGCGTTACGCTCGAGGAGAAACGAACCGTCACGCGCGAGCTGCTTCGAGCAGGGGCCGACATTTGCGCCCTCAACACCGTGCGAAAGCACCTGTCGATTGTCAAAGGCGGCCGCCTGGCGGCTGACTGCCGTGCACCGGTGGTGACACTGGCCATTTCGGACGTCGTCGGTGATGACCCATCGGCGATCGCGTCCGGCCCGACGGTTCCGGACCCAACATCTTTTTCAGACGCGCTCACGGCGTTGCGCGATCATGGCGTGCAGGATCGAATACCCGCGGCCGTTCTCCGTCATCTCGAGGCGGGCACGAGGGGGGAGCGAGCCGAGAGTCCGAAGCCTGGTGATTCACGCCTGCGTCGATCGCGGTTTCACCTCATCGGAAGCGCGCGGAACGCGATTGAGGGAGCAGCCGGTGCCGCCGGATCACTCGGCTATTCGGTCCACGTACATGCGACGGCCGTTGTCGGTGAAGCGCGTGATGCCGCCCTCGCTCACCTCGAAACCGCGGCCCGCATTCTTCACGACCTGCCTCGCCCCGCGTGCATTTTGTCATCAGGCGAGACGACGGTGACGGTCAGCGGAACTGGTCGTGGCGGGCGCAACCAGGAATTCGCGCTCGCATCGGCACCGCTGATGCGGTCGCTCGGTGAGGTTGCGGCGATTGCCAGCCTCGGCACCGATGGGATCGATGGACCGACGGATGCCGCCGGGGCCATCGCCGACACGACGACGGTGGAACGGGCGCGTCACGCGGGCCTCCGACCGTTATCCGACTACCTCGACAACAATGACGCCTACACCTGTTTCTCGGCCCTCGGCGATCTCGTCCGGACAGGACCGACGGGCACCAATGTCGGGGATATTCAAGTCATACTGGTAGCGTGATCAGGATCCATACTCGTAGTGCCCGCCTTTAGGCGGGCCTGGCGGCCCGACGCCTCACGCCCGGCTGAAGGGGGGCACTACGACCACCATCACCCTCATGCATACCCGCGAGCAACTGCTCGACCTCATTCGCGAAAAAGTCCACCACCCTGCGTCCGCGCGCGAGCTGATGCAGGTCCTGCGCATTCCGCGCGAGGAGCGCGTCGCCTTCAAACGGCAGTTGAAGGGACTCGTGTCCGGCGGAGATCTGATCCAAATCAGGGGAAATCGGTTCGGTCTCGCCGACAAGATGGACCTGGTCGTGGGTCGTCTCCAGACGCATCCAAACGGTTTCGGCTTCGTCGTACCCGAGCGGCCCGCTGACGGCGGAGATGTCTTCGTGGCTTCCGCGAATCTCAAGGACGCCGTGCATGGCGATCGGGTGCTCGCGCGCGTCGAACATCGCCGTGACGATGGACGCGTCGAAGGCCGGATTGTCCGAATCCTGGAACGGGGAAACGCGAGGCTGGTCGGCCGCTACGAAGCCGATCAGCAGGGCTTCGGCTACGTCGTGCCCTTCGACCGCCGAATCCTCCATGACGTGCAGATCCCGCGCGGCGAGAGCTACAGCGCGAAATCGGGCGAGATGGTGACCGTCGAGCTCACGCGATGGCCATCGCCCACCCGCGATCCTGCGGGCCGCGTGATCGAGGTCCTGGGCGGCATCGACGCCCCTGGTGTCGACACGACCATCATGCTCCGCAAGTACGGCATTCCCGACGAGCACGGCGACGAAGCCGTCGAGGAGGCACGGCGCATCACCGCGGCACATGGTCTCGGTCGAGGTAAAGGCGAAATCCCCGTTGATGCGTTGCGGCGTCTGAACGCGCGCCGACAGGACACGGTGGACCGGACCGATTTCCGCGCCTGGCCTACGGTCACGATCGACGGCGAGCAGGCCCGTGACTTCGACGATGCGATTTCGCTCGAGCGGCTGCCGAACGGGAACTACTGGCTTGGCGTGCACATCGCCGACGTGTCGCACTATGTGCGCGAGGACACCGCGCTCGACAGCGAAGCGTACGAGCGATCGACCTCCGTCTATTTCCCCGACCGCGCCGTGCACATGTTCCCGGAGGAGCTGTCGACCGGGCTGTGCAGCCTGAATCCCGGCGTCGATCGGCTGGTGCAGTCCGCGTTGATGGAAGTGGACCGGCATGGCGAGGTCGTCCGGTACGAACTGCACGACGGGGTCATCAACTGCGACGATCGGATGACGTATACCGGCGTGAACGCGATTCTGACGAATCGCGACCCTGAATTGATGCGGCGGTACCAGCGCCTCGTGCCGATGTTCGAACGGATGCGCGAGCTCTACGAGATTCTGAACGGACGCCGGCAGCGACGCGGCGCCATCGATCTCGATCTCGAAGAGCCCGAGCTCCTCATGACGGAAGGCGGGGAGGTGGAGGCCATCATCGCGCTGGAGCGCAACGTCGCCCACCGGCTCATCGAGGAGTTCATGCTGCTGGCCAACGAGACCGTGGCGACGCACCTCGAAGAGGCGGGCGCGCCATCGCTGTATCGGATTCACGAACAGCCGGACCCGCTGAAGGTCGAGAAGTTCGAAGAGTTCCTCACGACCCTGGGCTACAGTCTCGGAGCGCCGGCTCACGCGGTACGCCCTCGGCATTTTCAGCGGCTGATGGTAAAGCTGCAGGACCGGCCCGAAGAGAAGCCTGTGGCGTCGCTGTTGTTGCGAACGATGCAGAAGGCCCGGTACTCACCGGACAACGTCGGACATTTCGGCCTCGCTGCCTCGAGCTACACCCATTTCACCTCGCCGATTCGACGGTATCCGGATCTCGTGGTGCACCGGG
>JACQTH010000374.1 GCA_016210935.1 Acidobacteriota bacterium
ATCAAAGAGCTGCCCGTCACGCCAGGAGAATCCCGCCGCGCGTAACAGTTCTCTCGCCTTCTCCGGCGATCGATCAGGATGTCCCAGATTCCGGTTGATCCACCGTTTGTTGCCCTCCGTCACGTGGCCCCACAGCGGGACAGCGCGGCCCTGGTAGGCGAGACGCACGATCGCCTGACGGTCGATTGCCAGCGAAATCGCGCGCCGGAATCTCGTATCCTGGAACCACGACTGGCGCGCGGCGGCGACCGGCAGAGATTTCGACGAGAGATCGTTGAGGTTGAAAAAGAGAAAGTTGTACTCGAGGCCCGGCCCCAGGTTCGTCAGCACGTGCCCTGCCTGGCGTGCCGTGCGCGAGAGCACCGCGAAGTTGTCCGCGCCGAGGCGTTGAATGACGTGCGTGTCGCCCCCCTGGAACCGAATCACCTGCGCATCCTCGGTTCCGGCGATCAGGAACACCAGCTGGTCGAGATACGGGAGACGTTGCCCGGCCGCGTCGGTTTTCCAGTAGTAGGGGTTGCGCTCCAGCACGACCTGCTGTCCTGGGGCGTAGGCTTTCAACCGGAAGGGACCGAGACCTGCGATTGAGGCTGGAGGCGTGCCGGGCGTCCAGGCTCGCGCCAGCGTGCCGTTTTCGTAGGCGCTCTCCAACAAATGCTGCGGCAGCATGGCGATGCTGTCGAACAGCCGCTCGGCGGCCGCGTACGGCTGCGCCAACGAAAAGCGGAGCGTGTCGGAACCAATCTTCTCGACCTCGATCGGCTTGCCCCCCACGATGAGCAGATCGCGCTGGGGCGCATGAATCTTCTCGTCCAGCAGGACGCGGAACGTGAACAGGACATCGTCGGCATCGAACGGGTGACCGTCGGAAAACCGAACGCCGGACCGAAGGGTCACCGTGTACTCTCGCGCGTCTTTCGAGACCGACCATCTCGCGGCGAGCGCCGGCTCGGTGTTGTGTGTGAACCGGTTCACGTGGATCAGATCTGCGGTCATCGGCGCGATGACCTCGCGGGACGGTCCATCCGTGGCCGCGAGCGGATTGAGCGTTCTGGGCTCCGACCGCACGCCGATCACCAGCCGCCCGCCGTATCGCCCCACTTCGGGTCCCGCTGATGTGCCGAAACGCTCGGCCGCGATGCCGCGCGGGGCCGGCGGGCCGGAAATGAGCGGAATGAGGAACAGGATCGAGAGCGCCTGCTTCATCGCGTGCTCCAGTCCGTTTCAAAGGGCCACCGGGCGGCGCGTCTCCTGGGCCGCGCTCGCCAGCACATGATAGGTAGCGGCGACGGCTACCAGGGTGAAGGCCGGCAGCGACATCCACCAGTACGACATCAGGACGTGATACTGCTGCAGGCTGCCGACCATGTTTCCCCAGCTCGGTACGGGTTCGCCGATGCCCAGGCCGAAGAAAGACAGCGCCACCTCCGCCAGGATGTAGTGCGGAATCAGAATGGCCGCCTGCGTCAGGAGGACGCCGATGGTCTGCGGGAACACATGGCGGCGAAACAAATAGAAATTCGTCGCGCCGAAGCCCCGGCCTGCCAGAACATATTTCCTCTCGCGCGCGCTCAGGACGATGCCACGCACGATGCGGGCGGGACGCGCCCATCCGATCACGCCGATGACGCCGACGACGAGGAGAAAGCTTTCCTGCGGCGTCAGGTGAAGCGGCAAAAATCCGCGCACACCGAGCAGGAGATACAGCCACGGCAATCCGAGAAACAGCTCCGCGACCCGCATCACGATGTCGTCGATCCAGCCGCCAAAGAATCCGGAGACGCTCCCGAACAGCAATCCCAGACCCAGCGCGAGCAGAGCCGCAAGCGATCCCGCCAGTAAGGAGATTTGGCCCCCGCAGACCAGTCGCGACAACACATCTCGTCCGTACGCGTCGGTGCCGGCGAGAAAGATGCGGGCGGGCGCGTCCACACCGACCAAATGCCGATCGGTGGCCATGATGCCCATGAGGGTGTATGGGGCTCCACGGGGCAGAAGGCGAATCGGGAAGCGCCGCGTCGTGTCTTCTTCGTATTCGTTGAACGCGCCAGGTCTGGCGATCCACCGGTAGACGAAAGGCCATTGGAGTCGTCCGCCTGTGTCGACTACATGGACACGTGATGGAGGGGCGAACGGAAACCGCCGGTGCTGCTCGACGGGATCGTAGGGCGCGACGAATCGGGCAAACACCAGCGCCAGGTGAAGGGCACCGAGCACGAGGACGGCCGTCCACAGTTTTGGTGAACGCATCCTGTTACGCGGCGCGGATCCGTGGATCCATCATCAGCAGCCACACATCGGCCACGAGGTTGCCCGCGGCGAGAAACGCCGTCGAGACCACCATCGCGCCAATGACGATGAAGACGTCCCTGGCGAAGACCGCCTCCAACAGCAGCGCGCCGAGCCCGGGCCAGGCCAGGATGGCCTCGACGAGCAGCGACGCACCCAGGAGGTTTCCGAGCGAGAAGCCGGTGAGCGAGACGAGCGGATTGGCGGCCAGCCGCAGCGCGTACCGGAACAGCACGCGCCTGCGCGGGAGGCCGTGCCCGCGCGCGGCCTGGACCGCGGGCGCCTCGAGCGCTTCGATCATGCTCGCGCGCACATGGCGGAAAAGCGTCGGGACGATCCCGAGCACGAGCGCCAACACCGGAAGCACGGCATGGCAGGCCACATCCGTGAGCGCTGCGGCGAACGTCACGTGTCCACCTGGGGAAACCATGCCGCCGGGTGGAAACCACCCGGTTCGTAGCGCCAGGATCAGGAGCAGCAACGTAATCAGCAGATCCGGGACGGTGAGCAGCGCAGACGAGGCGACGCCGGTGAGATGGTCCAGCCAGCTGCCCGGCCGGGTAGCGGTCCAGACGCCGAGGGCCACGGCCAATGTCCAGGCGAGGGCCGTGGCCGGCACGGTCAGAAGCAGGGTGTTCAACGCCCGCGTCCAGATCAGCGTCGAGACCGGTGTGTCGTAGGCGAACGAGTACCCGAACTCCCCGTGCGCCACCGACGCCAGCCAGCGCCCATAGCGAACAGGCAGCGGCGCGTCGAGCCCGTGTTCCCTGCGCAGCGCCGCAATCGTGTCGGACGACATCGCCGGATTGAGCTTCATCTCCGTGAAAAAGTCCCCGGGCGCCAACTCGAGCATCACGAACGACAACAACGACACCGCCGCCAGCAGCCAGATCGCCCGAAACAGGCGCCGGAGGAGAAACCGCATGCTGTTATCCGTGACGCACGGGCTCGCGGCAATCGAGGCGCGGCATGGCGGCGATCAGCGCAACGGTTTCCGGATGGCGCGGCCCGCGAAAAAGCGCCGACACGCGGTCACGTTCGATGATCCGCCCCTCGTGCATGACCGCGATCTGGTCTGCGAACGCGCTCACGAGTCCCAGATCGTGGGAGATGCACAGGTAGGTCAACGAATGCTGGTCTCGCAGGGCCCGCAGCAGGTCCACCAGTTGTTTCTGGACGCGCAGGTCCACTCCTGAAAACGCTTCGTCGAGGATGAGCAGGGACGGCATCAGAGCCAACGCGCGAGCAATCGCGAGACGGTGGCGCTGGCCGCCGCTCAACTCCGACGGCAACGCCGACCGGCGCGACGGCGGCAGGCCCACCTGATGGAGGAGCGCGAGGGCCCGCTCGCGCTGCTCCCGCCGGCTTCCAAGGCGATGGATCTCCAGGGGTTCCGCCACGATCTCCTCGGCCGTCAGGGCCGGATTGAGCGCCGCAGCCGCATCCTGAAAGATGACCTGCACGTTGCGGCGGTAAGCACGTAACGCCGATCCATGCAGTCGAGCGACGTCGATCCCACCGAACCAGATCTCGCCGGAGTCCGAATCCTCCAGCCGCGCCAGGCAATGCGCGAGCGTTGATTTTCCGGATCCGGACGCGCCGACGAGCCCAACGGTCGCGCCGGCCTGCAGCGCCAGGTCGACTCCGCGGAGCGCGGGGATCGGCGCGTGCCCCGCGCTGACGAAGCGTCGAGCGTGATACGTCTTGCGCAGATTCCGGATCTCGACCAACGAGCCCCGGTCCAGTGGCATGTGACTGGCGGACGTTTCCGGCCTCGGTACGCACGCGAGGAGATCCCTCGTGTAGGGCGCAACGGGGCGCTGCAGGGTCTGCGCCGCCGGTCCCGTTTCCACAATGTGACCGGCCGACATGACCAGCATCCGATCCGCCAGCGTCCGCAGCAGCGC
>JACQTH010000375.1 GCA_016210935.1 Acidobacteriota bacterium
ATCGCCTCGAGCCTGCACCTGCCGATTCCGGTGATGCATCTGGCGGTCGCGGTGCCGCTCTCCTTCGTGGCGCAGATGCTGCCGGTCTCGATCAACGGACTCGGCGTCCGCGAAGCCACGTTTGCGTACTACTTCGCTGGCGTGGGACTGAGGCTCGAATCGGCCTTGATATTCTCCTTTCTCGCCACGTCCACGATTCTGGTGTTCTCGTTGTCCGGCGCCGCCGCGTACTTCATCCCGTACGAACGGGCCGCCTCCTCGTAAACAGGCCGTCACATACTCCGGCCTAAGACAGCTCCTAAGGCGGACCCGAGAAAAGTTGTGTTACCTGTCAAGATGTCCGCCTTAGGAGATGTCTGGTGACCCGCGATCTGAACCGGTTGACGAGCCGCGAGTTCGACCTGCTGATTATCGGAGCGGGCATCTACGGGGTCGCCGCCGCGTGGGACGCGGCGCTGCGCGGTCTGGAGGTCGCCATCATCGATCGCGGCGACTTCGGCGGCGGCACCTCGTTCAACAGCGCCAAGACCGTGCACGGCGGCGTCCGATCGCTCCAGCGCGGGGCGATTCGCGAGATGCGCGAGTACATGACCGAGCGGCGCACGCTGTGCCGCATCGCGCCGCATCTCGTGCATCCGCTGCCGTTCCTGATGCCGACCACCTTCAGCCTGAAACAGAACCGCTGGCTGCTCCGCGCCTATTTCGCCCTCAACGACGCGCTGTCGCGAGACCGCAACGAGTCGCTCGACACGTCAAAGCACCTTCCGGCGAGTCGTCTGATTTCCCGCGACGAATGCCTCCATCTCAACCCGCTGATCGATCCGACGCGCGTGACGGGCGGGATCGTGTGGCACGACTGCCAGATCTACAACACGGACCGGCTGGCCCTGTCGTTCGTGTCCTCCGCCGTGGAGCGTGGCGCCACCGCCGCGAACTATGTCGACTGCACCGGCTGGCTCCGCGACACGCGCGTGGTCGGCATCACCGCGACCGATGTGTTGAGCCACGAGACGTTCGATGTTCGAGCGAAGGTGGTCCTCAACGCGGCCGGTCCCTGGGCGCACAAGGTGGTCGAGCCGCTCTTTGCGGGCCGCCACAACCCCCTCGTCTCGACCTTGTCCAAGGCGATGAATCTGGTGACGAAACGGCTGACGGGGGTCCACGCGGTCGCGGGGATGGCGGGATCGCGGCTGCTGTTTGCCGCGCCGTGGCGCGAGTTTTCCATCGTCGGCACGAGCCATGATCCCCATCGCGGCGGGCCGGACGAGCTGTCAGTACGCCGCAACACGGTCAGCCGGTTTCTCCGGGATGTGCACGCGGCCTTTCCGGGCGCCCGTCTGAAGCTCGGAGACATTCGACTCGTCCACCGCGGCTTTCTCCCCGCCGTCACGTCGACACCGCGGCGCGTGGCGCTCCTCAGAAAAAGTCAGATCCGCGATCACCGGCAGGACGGACGCGATGGCGTCGTCTCGGTGGTCGGCACGCGATACACGACGGCGCGCCGGACCGCCGAACAGGCCGTCGATCTGGTGTTCGACGTACTGGGGCAGACGCCGCCGCCTTGCGAGACCGCCACGACGCCCCTCACCGGCGGCGATATCGAGTCGTTTCCGGCGTTTCTCGAGCACACGGTCCTGCAGCATCCGAACGGCATTTCGCCTTCGGCTCGACGCCGGCTGGGCCTGTCGTACGGGACCGGCTACGAGGCCGTGTTCGACGTCATGCACGAGGAACCCGGCTCCTCGACGCCGCTCAGCGACGAGTGCGACGTCACGCGTGCGGAGATTCTGTACGCCTGTCGGGAAGAGATGGCCATGAAGTTGTCCGACGCGGTGCTGCGCCGGACAGAGGCCGGATCAGCCGGTCATCCCGGTTCGGCGGCCCTCGAGGAGGCCGCCCGCCTGATGGCGCGTGAGCTTGGGTGGGACGCGACCAGGATGCAGCGCGAGATCGATGATGTCGAACGTGTGTATCGGATCTACGACGAGTGAAGGCGCCGCCGCGCGAGCCACCGCCGCACGAACACGTACAGCACGCCGCCGAGGAGAACGGCGACCGCCGCCGCGATCGCGACGGTCCTGCCGTTCGCGTGCACGTACTCCATCGCAGCCTGTCCATACCAAACAGCCAGAACGCCCTCGACGAAGTACCGAACCGATCGACCCACCCCTACGGCGGCCACGAAGGCGACGAGCGGCATCTTCACGACGCCGGCGAGCAGCACGAAGATCTTGAACGGCGCCGGCGGCGGCAGCAGCGCCGGCACGATGATGGTGAAGACGCCGTACTTGGCGTAGAAGGTCCGCGCGCGTTCGATGCGGCGCGGTCCGAAACGCTTGATCACGAGCGCGTCTCCACCCTTCCGGCCGATGCCGTACATCAGGAGGCAGCCCGCAATCGAGCCTCCGGCGGCCATGGCGACGTAGTAGAGCATTCGCTCCTTGTGCTGGGCGACCAGAACAATGATGAGCAGGTCATTGATCTCGGGAAGGGAAAGGAGGGATGAATCGAGAAAGGCGATCGTGAAGAGGCCGACGCCGCCCATCTCGAGCGTCGCAGCCTGTATCCATGCGACGACTTTCTGCATGCGTGGTACACTCCGATTCTAAGCCGGGCTTGCATGGGAACGGTGATC
>JACQTH010000377.1 GCA_016210935.1 Acidobacteriota bacterium
CCTTCACCAAATCGCCGGTCTCGATATTCAACCGGCGGGCGTCCGGCGTCGCCATCCAGAGTGGATTGCTGTGCGAAATCTCGTACAGCCACTTCACCGGCGACCGTGTGTGGATGAGAGTCGGCAGTCGGAAGTTCGGGAGCAGATCGAATTCGCCTTCCTCGTATTTCAATGTCTGCCAGTGCACGTGCCCCGGCACGTACCTCGGAATCGCGTGCTCTTTCCATCCCCAGTCTGCGATCGTTTTCGAGTAGAACTCCAGCCGGCGCGTCGGCGTGTCGAAGCCGGCCCGCGCGACCCCGTGGACGCTGACGCCGACGACCGTGGCGCCCCGCTTCAACTCACCACGTTCCTCATCAGCGCTCGTGCCGTCGAGCTCTTCGGCGGTGAGGCGACGCTCGTGCGCCGTCGAATACGCCTGGTCCTCGACTTTGAAGACGCCGTACTTCCGCATGTATGCGAGCGGCTCGAGATTCTCGCGCGCGGCGGCTTCCGGAAAGCCCGGAACGGCGTTCTCGAAGATCCACCCGTAATAGTCGTCCATCGTCATTCGCTCGCCGGGCCGATACGGCGACTCGAAGTGCTTTCGGATCCCGAGCGATCCGTCCGGATCGATCTTCCAGCTGAGCGCGATCCAGAACTCGCTCTCTTCCCAGACCTCGCCGGGATTCGCCTCCAATGTCCGATCGACGTGTTCGCCACGCTTTTCGCGCGCGACCCGCAGCACCGGCTGGCGGAACCCGAGCCAGCGCGCCGCGTGCGTTTCCTGGCTCATCGTGTCGTGACGCTCGGTGCCGAGTCCCATCGGCAGGATGTAGTCCGCGAACCAGGCCGTTTCGCTCCATGTCGGCGTCAGCGCCACATGCAGGCCGATCTTGTCGGAATCCTGGAGCGTCTCGATCCAGGAGAAGCCGTCCGGATTGGTCCAGACCGGGTTGTAGACGCGCGTGAAGTACACGTCGAGACGTCCGCGTCCTTCTTTCAGGAAGTGCGGCAGCAGAAAGCTCATCTCGAAAAAGGCGAGCGGGTATTCCCGCGGGAAGAGCAGCTCGTTCCAATACTGCGGCGGCGCCGGAGGCAGCGGATGCGTCGGGACGAACTTGTTCGTAAGATGAAGGTTGACGCCCCCTTCTGTGCCGACCGAACCCGTGAGCACGACCAGCAGGTACACGCACCGGGTGATCTGCCAGCCCCACAGATTGCCGGCGGCCGCGGCGCGCCAGCTGTGCGTGCTGAACCGCCCGCGCGCGCGTCCGATGGCGCGCGCAGCGGCGATGATCCGATCCGCCGGCACGCCGGTCTCCTGTGCCGTAAATTCAGGGGTGAAGGCCGCGTACGCGTCGTTCAGCGCCTGGATGAAGCTGTCGAACGTTCGCGGAAGATCGGAGCGCTCCGCGTCGAGGTAGTCTCGCCAGTTCACCCATGCCTCGACGAACTCGCGATCGTAGAGTCCTTCGTCGAGAAGAATCTTCACGAATGCGAGAAGGAGAGCGCCTTCAGTGCCCGAGTAGGCCGGCAACCAGATGTCTGACTTCGCTGACGTGTTCGACAGGCGCGGATCGACGACGATGAGCGTCGCGCCTTTTTGCTGGCCTTCGATGATCCGCTGCGCGTGCGGATTGAAATAGTGGCCGGACTCCAGGTGGGACGAGAGCAGGAGGATCGTCTGCGCGTTGGAGTAATCGGGCGAAGGCCTGTCGGCTCCACACCACAGAAAGTGACCGAGACGCGCCGAGGACGAACAGACGTTCGTATGGCTGTTGTGGCCATCGACGCCCCAGGCCTGCAGGACACGATTGGCGTATCCGTCCTCTCCGGGTCGTCCGACGTGATACATGACCTCGTGACGGCGGTTCTCGACGACCGCCCTGCGAATCCGGCCGCCGATGTCGTCCAGCGCCTCCTCCCAGGTCACGCGCCGCCAGGCGCCGCCGCCGCGCGCGCCGTCGCGTTTCAGCGGGTAGAGGATCCGATCGGGATCGTCGAGCTGGTTCGGCGTGACCACCCCTTTCGCGCAGGTGCGCCCGCGGCTTCCCGGATGGACGGGGTTCCCTTCGATCTTGCGGATCCGAAGCGTCTCCTTGTCGACGTACGCCAGGATGCCGCAGGCGGATTCGCAGTTGAAGCAGATGCTGGGAATGATCCAGTAGCTGCGGCGCTCCTTGCGCGGCCAGCTCGTCGACTCGTAGTCGACGTAGTGGTCCCACTGGGAGGGATCAGGATGTGAACGGAAGCGATCAGTCACAGGAGGCACCAGGCAAATTGGTGAATTGGCGAACGAGTGAATTGGTGAATGGGTCGATCTCGCGCCGTGTTATCGCCATCGGCTCACCAACTCACCAATTCACCAACTCACCAA
>JACQTH010000038.1 GCA_016210935.1 Acidobacteriota bacterium
GACGCTGTCGCTGTAGCCCGCCGGAGCCGCGAAGATCTCCTCGCTGCCAGGGCGAAGCTCCTGCTGCTCGGGGTACTTTGCGCGGTACTCCTTCATGAACGCGTCCTGTATCGCCTTCGGGAAGGTGTCGCTCGTGTGGCCTGGTTCTTTGGAGCGCTGACGGCGCCCCAGCGTGACGGCGCCGCCGCCAATCGTCAGCGTGCCCTCCGGGCCGACAAACCGGAAAGCCTGATTCTCGCCGCCGCCCTCCGCAAAGTTCACCTTGAGCGCCAGCGTGAACGCCGGATGGGCAGCGGTCTTCGGGTAATCGTAGAGCGCCAGCATCACGTCCGGCACGTCGCGGCCGTCGGTCCAGTACCGCAGGCCGCCGGTCGCCATCACGCGCGTCGGTCCGATGGCGTCGAGCACGAAATGGATCCCGGTGAACAGGTGCACGAAGAGGTCGCCGGGAATGCCGGTCCCATAGTCACGATAGTTGCGCCAGCGGAAGAGGCGAACGGGCTCGAACGGCCGCTTCGGCGCATCGCCGATGAACCGATCCCAATCGATCGTCTGCGGCGACGCATCGGGCGGAATCGAATACTGCCACGCTCCGATCGCGGAATTGCGGTTGATCCACGCTTCCACGAGATTCAGCTGCCCGATCGCGCCGGCCCGAAACAGATCGCGCGCCTTCGCGTACACGAGCGAGCTGATGCGCTGGCTGCCGACCTGCAGGATGCGATTCGTCTGGCGCGCGGCGTCAATCACCCGCGGCCCTTCGTCGAGATCCTGCACGACGGGCTTCTCGACATAGACGTCCTTGCCGGCCTTCATCGTGTCGACCGCCATCCTCGCGTGCCAGTGATCCGGCGTGGCAATGATGACGGCGTCGACATCGCGGCGCGCCAGCACCTCGCGATAATCGCGCGTCGTGAAGATTTGATCACCCCAGAGTTCCGTGGCCAGCTTCAATCGGCCCTCGTACACGTCGGCCGCCGCCACCAGCTCGACGCCCGGCACGCGCAGCGCGGCGCGCGTGTCGTTGAGACCCTGGATTCCCACCCCGAACGTGGCCAGCCGAATGCGCTCGTTCGGCGGGAGATCAGGCTGCACCGCCGACGTCTGCGCGCGAAGGACCGTTGGCACAGCCGCGGTCAGGCTGGTGGCGGCGGTCATGCTGAGGAATTCGCGTCGAGTGTGTCTCATCATCATCTCCTAAGCGATGAGCGGCAAGCTTACCGGCTGCCCGCCAAGCGCCGCCGATCGATCGGCGGCCAGACAGATCTCCATGGTTTTCTGCGCCTCAAAGACATCGATCGATGTGTCCCGGCCCTCGAGGATACACGCGACCAGCTCGTCCATCTCCGCTTGAAATGGATGGTGGCTGACGTCGGCGGATCCGGGCATCTCGGTTCGAATCCGGATGGCCGGCCGTCCTCCGCTGTCGGTCGCCGGCTCGAGCCGGACAGCGGCAATCGGGTTCACGTCGGCAAGACCCGCCGGATCGACGGGCGTGTCGAGCCACTGAATCAGGTCGTGCCGGAGCGTCGCACGATCGCCCATCAACTCGATCGGAAACGCGTAGGGCATCATGAAATCCGTCGAGCTCGTGACATGACCGAGGGCGCCGTTATCGAGCACGAGGTTGACCGCAATCGACGTCGGCCATTCGTAGCCTGCGGTGAAGTGCGTGTGAAACGCGCTCACCCGCTCCGGCTCGCGGCCCGAGCACCAGCGCAGCGCATCGACGGCATGGCAGCCGGCGGCCAGCAGATGGCTCCGGCCGCCTTCTCGCGTGCGCACCCAGTCCCAGCCGCTGTACCAATCGGTGACCCGCGAGAGGTATTGAACGCGCGCGAAACGGATTTCGCCGAGCCAGCCCGACGTGCGCAGCCATGTCGCGAACTGGAGATAGGGATGATATCGCAGCTCGAACGAGACGATCGTCCGCACGCCGGCCTGCCGAACGGCGTCGCGAATGCGCACGAGCTCGCCGGCATCGAGGCCGGTCGGTTTTTCGAGCACCAGGTGCTTGCCAGCCTGCGCCGCTCGCACCGCCTGGTCCGCGTGGAACTGATTGGGTGTGGTGATCGAGACGATGTCGACGTCGGGTGACGCCAGCAGGTCGTCGTAGCTCGTGGTGACTCGCACCTCCGTGAGCGAGACACCGTACTTCGTGAGGTTCGCACGTACCCGGGCCTCGTCACGGCCGTGCAGCGCCGTGACCACGGTGTGCGGGTTCCGCTGGAACGCCGCAATGTGCTGCGAGGCGCACCAGCCGACGCCGGACACCCCGACGCCCAGCTTTCCGTCTCGAGTAGGCATGCCTGCTCGGAATTATGCGGAACTGACCAGCACCGAATTATGTCGCGGATCGCGGGGCGCTGTTAGACTACCGCCTGCGAAGGAGCGGAGCGGGGCTTAGGGGCCCCCGCCATTCAAACATGACTCTGAAACACACCCTCCTTGCCGTCGTCGCCGCCGGTCTGCTCGTGGGTCGTGTCGCCGCCGGGCAGCAGGCGGATGGATTTGTGCCGCTCTTCAACGGACGCGATTTCGCCGGCTGGAAGGTGCCGGCAGGCGATAACGGGCACTGGCGGGTCGTCGACGGCGTGATCGACTACGACGCCGAAAGCGAAGCGGCCGGCGGCAAGGATCTGTGGAGCGAACGTTCGTTCCGTGATTTCGTGCTGCGGATCGAGTGGCGCATCACAAGCACGCCGTATGTCAACCCCGCCGTCCCGATTATCCGGTTCGACGGCACACACAAGAAGGACGCGGACGGACGCGACATTCGAATTCCGGTACCCGACTCGGATTCGGGCATCTTTCTGCGCGGCACCAGCAAGGCCCAGGTGAACATCTGGTGCTGGCCGATCGGCTCGGGTGAGGTCTACGGGTATCGGACCGACGCGAAGATGCCCGCGTCGGTGCGCGCGGGCGTCACGCCGAGGCGGAACGCCGACCACGACATCGGCGCGTGGAATACGTTCGAGATCACGATGCGCGGCAGCCGCCTCGATGTGGTGTTGAATGGCGAGCAGGTGATCACCGCGGCCGACCTGCCGGGCGTTCCGGCCCAGGGCCCGATCGC
>JACQTH010000378.1 GCA_016210935.1 Acidobacteriota bacterium
GGCCAAGGCCCTGAGCGCGATGCGCGGGATCGACCACCAGCGAGCGGACCTCCGCCATCGTGGCGCTCAGCGGCGCCAACTCCCCGCACGCCACGATGCGCCGGCGCTCGGTCACCACGACGAACCGGTGCGCATGCTCCTCGATCTCAGGCAGCGAGCGTGGAAGCAGATGCCCCTCCGCCTGGTTGGCCGTGATGAGAGCGTGAATGCGGCGCGCGTCTTTTCCGGTTCCAGTTCGGATCATTGTTTTCTTCCGCCTAAAGGCGGAAGCCACGAGTCTCGCGGAAGCCACGACTCGAATTTCACGGTTCAACTCGGAAGCTCTCGAATTGCCACATGTCGGCGTCGTTCACCGGAGGCCGCCCCCATCTGGCAAACAGCCGCGACCGGCTCTTCAACGGGTTCCAGTCGGTCTGCACCGACGGACACGGACCGAGATACCGGCCCGCGACCTCCAGCAACTCGCGGAACGGCAATTCGTCGGGCACCAGAATCCCCTTGGATGGATTCCGCATCATCCACACTGTCCCGGCCAGCACGGCGGCGGCGACTTGCAGCGTGGTGGCGTTCTGCCCCGGAACCAGACGCCGCGCCTCGTGAATATCGAGCTGGGAGCCCGTCCACCATCCATTCAGTCCGTGGCCCAAAAGCAGGACGCCCAACTCGTCCATCCCGTCCGTGATCTCGTCCGTCATGATGCGAAGCGTCGGTTGCAGCTTGAAGCTCCGCATCGTGAGCTCGTACAGACTGAGAATGGCGTTGTCGCACGGCATGTACGCATAGTGCACCGTCGGCCGGTAGACCGCGCGCATGCCCTCGATGGTCTCTTCCCACACCGTCAGGAAATCACTGATCGTGAACGACTCGGCGTGCCGGACCACCATGCCCATGATCTCGCCGCCGGCCGGCACCCACGAATGCACGAAGGTGCGGATGCCCGGCTGCGCGAGAAAAATCTGATTGCCGGGTCCGCCGATGGGCGTGTGCGCGTAGAGCGGCAGCCGCCGCTCGTGGGTCCCCCATCCGAGCTCTGCGGGCGCCGTCCCCTCCTCGAAGAAGCCCTCGATCGACCAGGTGTTGACGAACTCGTTCACCTGCTTTGGCACGTTCGCGATCTGCGTGTCGCGCTCCGAGATGTGGATGACTTTGGTCCCGGTGGCCTGACTCAGACGTGCGAAGGACCCCGGAAGAAACCGTTCCGCCCCGTCCACCAGCCGCGTGAACTCCTTCCTCTCGACGCCGGTCGCCGCCGGAATCCCTTTGTCGATCATGCCGGCGGCAATCTCCAGCAGGGCCCGCTTGGTGAAATAGCTCACCAGCCCCGGGTTCGCCCCGTTGTCGATGATGGCCGTCGCCGGCGCGGCCTTCTGCGACGCCAGGCGCGCCTTCAGCTTCCGGATCCGCATCTGCCGGGAATAGAGGCTGCGCTCGTACGGCGATTTGTTGCCGGCGTCGCCGTACGGATCCCATTCTTCGACCGACGTGTTGATGTACCGGACATCGTGTTCGCCGCACCAGGCCAGCATGTCGAGCGTCTCGACATTCCACGAGAGGTCGACGATCAGATCGCCAGGGCCCACGTGCCCGGCGAGCAACGTCGGGTAGTTCTCAGGCGTCACGCGGTTCTGCTCGAAGCGCACGCCGGCCCCGAGGGAGTCCCGAATGTGCGATCGGACATCCTGAAAATCGATGACGGTGATCCGCTGCGGATCGATGGAGAGGTGCCGCAGCAGCAACGGCAGCGTGCACTGTCCGACGGATCCGCAGCCGATCATCAGCATCTTGCCGGCAAACGGCGCGGTTTTCTCGATCTGTGGCATGTCAGCTATCCCGAGCGGGCCGAGCAACGCTCGGCCCCTGCGCTACGACGCTCGTACACACCCCGGGCGACGCAGCGACGCGGCTGTTTCGCTTGGGAGAGAAACGAGGTCAGGCCGATGGCCGGCCAACTGCCTTCCGGGCGGCCAGGCCGCCCGCTTCCACGAGCGGCTCGGCGGCCAGCGATCTGGCCGCGATGCGAGCCACACGGGTGGTGACGCGCCGTCTCTTGAGCGAGACTCGCTCGTCCGGTTCAACGACGGTGACCGGCGGCGCGAACCCGTTGAACGACGTGGCGCTGGCCTTGGTGTAGGCCCCCATGCCCGGGACCAGCAGGAGATCGCCGATCTCCAGCTCCGGCAGCATCTGATCGCGCGACACGACATCGATCGAGTCGCACGTCGGCCCGGCGACGACGCATTCGGTGGCCGCGCCCTTCTTCATGGCCATCAGCGGGTAGTCGCAATGATCGAACAGCTTGCCGGAAAACGCGCCATAGACGCCATCGTCGATGAAGTACCACGGCACGCCATTCCGCACGGATCGACCGATGACGCGCACGACCAGCGTCATCGCCCCGCCCGAGATACACCGGCCGGGCTCGGCAATCACCCGGACGTGCTCGGGGAACAACTCCGTCAGGCCCTGCGTCACGACCCGGCAGAACTCCTCGAGTGTCGGGACCTCCGTGCGATAGGTGACGGGAAATCCGCCGCCGATGTCGAGCGTGTCCAGATTCAGGCCGGCCGCCGCCGCCTGATCGAACACGCTGCGCGCCATCGTGAGAGCGGTCAGATAGACGGTCGGATCGGTAGACTGCGACCCCACGTGAAACGCCACGCCCCGCACGTTCACGCCCGCGTCACGAGCGGCGAGCATCAGCCGAACCGCGTCGGCATGGTGCGCCCCGAACTTGGCGCCCAGATCGACGACGCAGCTCGAGTTCTGAATGGCGAGGCGCAACAGCACATCGGCGCCGGGGGCCGCCGCCGCGAGCTTCGGGATCTCGTCGCTGTTGTCGAAGGTGAACCAGCGGATCCCGTGGCGGACGCAGTCCGTGATGTCGCTTTCCTTCTTGATCGGGTTGGAATGGAACAGCCGATCCGGCGAGAAGCCGGCGGCATCCGCGAGCACCACCTCGCCGTACGAGGCCACATCGATGCCGTCGACGAGCCCGTTCAGGAGCCGCAGCAGCTCCGGATCCGGGTTCGATTTCATCGCGTAAAAGAGCTCCACGCGCGGCATCGTGCGCCGCAGCGCTCGAACGGTGGCATGCACGCGGGAAGTGGAAAGGACCAGGAACGGCGTGGGGAGCGTCTCGGCCAGGGCCACGGCCCTGTCGAACGAGACAGTCGGTCCATCGGAAGCTTTCGGCAGGAGGATCAGCGACCTCGCGCTGTTGCCACGTTTCATTTCATCAACACCTCTTTCCGCAAAAACGCCTTGCGCGCTACTCCACCGACTGGGCTCGTGTCAAGCGCTTTGTGGTGCACACGACCCCGTTCACCCTCACCACCATAACGCGGGTTAGTGTAACACGTTCGTACTACGAATAGTATGAAACTTTTCTTAACGTCAGACCTCCGACTTCAGGCTTCCGACCGCCTAGTCCCCCGTCCCAGTCCCCAGCCCCGAGTCCCTAGTCCCGTCTTTGATACGATCCTTGGCGCGCCATGCCCTTGGCCGCCTGGGCTGTCATCGCGGGGCTGATCCTCGTCAACGCCTTCTACGTGGCCGCCGAGTTTGCCGCCGTCGGTGTGCGCCGCACCCGCGTGCGCGCGCTGGTCGACGAAGGCAACGTGCTCGCCCGGCAGCTGCTCCCTGTCGTCGAAGATCCTCGCCAGCTCGATCGCCATATCGCCGCGACGCAGATCGGCATCACGCTCACGAGTCTGATCCTCGGCGCCTTCGGGCAGGCGACACTCGGTCCGGCCGTCGTGCCCTGGCTCGTCCATCGCGCGAGCCTCACGCCGGCCGCCGCGGAATCCACCGCGGCCGCGTTGATCCTCATCGGGCTCACGACCCTGCAGGTGATTTTCGGCGAGCTTGTGCCCAAGTCGATTGCGCTCCAGCACCCGACGCGATCGGGGCTCTACACCATCGTGCCGATGCGATGGTCGGTGCGCCTGTTCGCCTGGTTCATCAACGTGCTGAACGGCAGCGGCACGCTCCTGCTGCGCGCGTTTCGCGTCCCGAGCATCCGGCATCAACACATCCATTCTCCGGAGGAGATCGACCTGCTGCTCGTCGAGAGCCATGACGGCGGACTGCTCGAGCCGGAAGAACAGCGGAGGTTGCGGCGGGCGCTGCGTCTGGGCCTGCGGTCCGCGCGCCAGTTGATGGTGCCGCGTCCTCAAGTGGTCGGCGTGTCGATCGAGATGCCGTTTGCAGAGATGGTTCGCTTCGTGGCGGACAGTCCGTACACGCGATTACCGGTCTATCGCGGCACGCTCGACCATATCGTCGGGATTCTGCATACGCAAGACATCCTGCTCGCGCAGCTTCATCCCGACCCGTCGGCGACGCTGCAGCAGATCATGAGACCGGCCTTGACGGTGCATGAGACATTGCCC
>JACQTH010000373.1 GCA_016210935.1 Acidobacteriota bacterium
GCGAGCGGCTCGTCGACCAGGTTGAGCAGCTCGAGAAAGTCGTCGCGATCCGGCTCGATATAGATCACGCCGGTCGCGAACTCGCCGCGGCGCTGCGTTTCCTGCAGCACGCGCAGAGCCGCGATCTTATCGGTCGGGTCGTACGATTCATCGAGCTTCTTCAGGTACAGCTTCGAGCCATCGTGCATCACGACCTCCTGCGTGGTGCCGGGCTCGTAATCCACCGCGAGGTCCTCGAAGAAGGGCACGAAGCTGACCTCTTCCAGGGGGTCGTCGTGTTCCTTCACATAGGCATAGCTCTTGGTCGATCCTTCGTGGTCGTTGAACGTCACGCACGGGGAGATCACGTCGAGCATCACCGTGCCGCGATGGCTGAGCGCCGCTTTCAGGAGCGACAGCAGTTGCTTTTTGTCGCCGGAGAAGGAGCGCGCGACGAACGTGGCGCCCAGCTCGATCGCGAGCGCGCACGTATCGATCGGCGGCAGATCGTTGACCACGCCTGTCTTCAGTTTCGAGCCCAGATCGGCGGTCGGCGAGAACTGCCCCTTGGTCAAGCCGTAGCAGCCGTTGTCTTCGATGATGTAGATGATGGGCAGGTTGCGGCGCATCAGGTGGACGAACTGGCCGATCCCGATCGCGCCGGTGTCGCCATCCCCGCTGACGCCAATGGCAATCAGCTTGCGGTTCGCGAGCAGCGCGCCCGTCCCGACCGATGGCATGCGGCCGTGAACGGCGTTGAAGCCGTGCGAGCCGCCCAGGAAATACGCCGGGCTCTTGCTCGAGCACCCGATCCCCGACAGCTTGATGACGTTCGACGGGTGAACACCCATCTCGTAGAACGCTTCGATGATGCGCTCGGAAATGGCGTTGTGGCCGCACCCGGCGCACAGCGTCGTCTTGCCGCCTTTGTACTGCTGCGGCTCCAGGCCAATGCGATTCGTCTTCTTTCCGGGCGCCGATGCGGCAGTAGTCATGTTTTACTCGCCCCCAACCCCCGACCTCGCCTCACCCTCGATCGACGGCCGGCGGTTGCGTGAAACGACCTCGTACCCCTCCTGCGCCAGGATCTCGTCGGAGATGGAGCGCGCGTCGATCGGGAGGCCGTTGTAGTGCCTCACCGATCTGAGCTTGCCGATGCGCTCCGGGCCCAGCTCCATGCGAAGCAACGCCAGCAGCTGCGCGTCACGATTCTGCTCCACGACATACACCCGTTCGTGACGGTCGAGAAACTCCATCAACTCGTCCGTGAAGGGATACGCGCGTACCCGCAAGTACGAGGTCTTGACGCCGCTCTCCTCGCGCATCTGATCCTGACTCTCGCCGATCGCCCAGTGGCTTGTTCCATAGCCGATGATCCCGATCTTCGCCGCCGGATCCGTCTGCACGACCGGCCCCGGGACGTACTGCCGGGCGGTTTCGAATTTTCGCGCGAGACGATCCATGTTCGCGACGTAGTCGTCCGCTCGCTCGCTGTACTGGCCCTTCGCGTTGTGTCCCGATCCGCGGGTGAAATACGCCGGCATGCCGTCTCCGGGAATCGACCGATACGCGATGCCGTCACCGTCGGCGTCCAGATAGCGGCCCCACTGGCCGATCCGTTGGAGCGTCTCGGGCGTGAGCCGCTTGCCGCGATTGAGCGGCCCGGTCGGATACTCGAACGGCTGCGACATCCAGGTGTTCATGCCCAGATCGAGGTCCATCATCACGAACACCGGCGTCTGCAGCTGCTCGGCCAGGTCGAACGCTTCCATCCCCATCATGTAGCACTCTTCGACGGAGGAGGGAATCAGCATGACGTGCTTCGTGTCGCCGTGCGACAGCACCGCGGTCATCAGGATGTCGCCCTGCGCGGTGCGGGTCGGCAGCCCCGTCGACGGACCGACGCGCTGGACGTTGAAAATCACCGCTGGCACCTCGGCGTAGTACCCGAGACCGGCGAACTCGGACATCAACGAGATGCCCGGGCCGGCCGTCGACGTCATGGCGCGCGCGCCGGCCCATCCTGCCCCCAGAGCCATGCCCAGCGCCGCGATTTCGTCCTCGGCCTGCACGATGGCGAACGTCGCCTTCCCGGTGTCCTTGTCGACCCGGTACTTCTTCATGTACGTGATGAGCGTCTCGCACAAGGACGACGAGGGCGTGATCGGATACCAGGTGACGACGGTGCACCCGGCCATCATGCAGCCCAGCGCCGCAGCAGCGTTCCCCTCGATCAGGATCATGCCCCCGGTCACGTTCATCCGCTCGACGACGAACGGATCCTGTTTCGGCAGGTTCTTCTCTGCGAACTCGAATCCGGCGGCCAGCGCCGCCTGGTTGAGGCCGAGGGCGCGGCCCTTCCGTCCCAGCTGCTTGTTGAGCGCCTTGTCCATCTCCCTGGTGTCGATAAAGAGGAGCTTCGCGAGGACGCCGTCATAGATCATGTTGCGCACGAGGCGGCGCAGCTTCGCATCCGGACAGACGGGCGCGACGAGCTTGTCGAACGGCACCGGATAAAAGGTCAGATCGCTGCGCAGCGTGTTCAGCTTCAACGGCTCGTCGTAGACCACGGCGGCGCCGGGTTCGAGCGTCAGCACGTCCTCGCGCGCCGTTTCGGCGTTCATCGCGACGAGAAAATCGATTTCCTTCTTGCGTCCGATATAGCCGTGCTGGCTCGCGCGAATCGTGTACCAGGTCGGGAGGCCGGCGATGTTCGACGGGAACAGGTTCTTGCCCGAGACGGGGATCCCCATCTGAAAGATCGACCGAATCAGCACCAGGTTCGCGGTCTGGCTCCCGGATCCATTCACGGTAGCGACCTGAACGCTGAAATCGTTCACGACACGATGGCCCTGGGCGTGGGCCCGGGTTTCCTCAACGGCAAGCTCGGTGGGGGTCATCAAGAATATGATACGTCATCCCCGCAGCACAGCCTTCAGGGCCGCGCCGATATCGGCGGGGCTTTCGACCACCTGGACACCCGCACGCCGGAGCGCGGCCATTTTTTCGCGGGCGGTGCCTTTGCCGCCGGAAATGATGGCGCCGGCGTGTCCCATCCGGCGCCCGGGCGGTGCGGTCTGGCCGGCGATGAAGCCCACGACCGGTTTCCTGAAGTGCCGCGCGATGTAGGTCGCCGCTTCCTCCTCGGCGCTGCCGCCGATCTCGCCGATTATGGCCACCGCCTCGGTCTCGGGGTCGTCCGCAAACAGCCGGAGGGCGTCGACGAAGGTGGTGCCGATCAAGGGATCGCCGCCGATGCCGATGCAGGTCGTCTGGCCGAGCCCGAGCCGCGTCAGTTGGTGAATGGCTTCGTAGGTCAGGGTGCCGCTCTTCGACACGATCCCGACGCGGCCTTCGCGGCAGATGTGTCCGGGAATGATGCCGGCCTTGCTCTGTCCCGCGGAGATCACGCCGGGACAGTTCGGTCCGATCAAACGGGCCGGAAGCGGCTCGAGGAACGTGAGCACGCGCAGCATGTCGAGCGTGGGAATGCCCTCGGTGATGCAGACGATCAGCGGGATGCCGGCGGAGGCGGCTTCCATGATCGCGTCGGCCGCAAAGGCCGGCGGCACGAAGATGACCGACGCGTTCGCGCCGGTTTCACGAACGGCTTCGTCCGCGGTGTCGAACACCGGCCAGCCTTCGTGATCGATGCCGCCTTTGCCCGGCGTCACGCCGCCCACGATCTGGGTGCCGTAGGCGGCAGCCTGTTTGGCGTGAAACGTGCCTTCCCGGCCCGTGAGGCCCTGCACGAGAAGGCGCGTCGAGCGATCGATGAGGATGGCCATAGAAATCAGTTGGCAGTAGGCGGTGGGCAGTTGGCAGTTGCCGATCTTGAAACGGGCCGCGCTGCAGCGCGGCCCTGACGAAACAGGACGATCGGGTTACTACCCACTGCCCACTGCCCACTGCCCACTGCCGGCCAACTCGACCACCTTGCGCGCCGCTTCGTCCATCGAATCGGCGGTGGCGAAGTTCAACCCGCTCTCCTTCAGCAACCGCTTCCCGTCTTCGACGTTGGTCCCTTCCATTCTGATCACGATCGGGACCGGCACGCCCAGCTCTCTCACCGCGGCGATGACCCCCTGCGCGAGGACGTCACAGCGCAGGATGCCGCCGAAGATGTTGATCAACACCGCGCGCACGTGACGATCGGACATCAGGATCTTGAAGGCGTTCCGAATCTGCTCGGCGCTGGCGCCACCGCCGACGTCGAGAAAATTCGCGGGCTCGCCCCCCGCCAGCTTGATGATGTCCATCGTCGCCATCGCCAGGCCGGCGCCGTTCACCATGCAGCCGATGTTCCCGTCGAGCCGGATGTAGTTCAGCGAGTACTTCGACGCCTCGATTTCCAGCGGATCCTCTTCGCCCAGATCCCGGAGCTCCCGCGTTTCGTGATGCCGGTACAACGCGCTGTCGTCGAACGTCATTTTCGCGTCGAGCGCGATCAGATCACCAGCTTTCGTCACCACGAGCGGGTTGATTTCGATGAGCGAGGCGTCGGTCGCGATGAAGGTTTCGTAGATCGCCGTCATCAGCCGCGTGCCCCTGTTCACCTCGGCTCCTTGAAGCCCCAAGGCGAATGAGAGCCGGCGGCCCTGAAAGGGCAGAAATCCCGTGCCCGGGTGGATGTACTCCTTGAAAATCTTTTCCGGCGTCTCCGCGGCCGCTTGCTCGATTTCGACCCCGCCTTCCGAGCTCGCCATCATGACCGGCCGGCGGCTCGACCGATCGATGACGAGCCCGGTATAGAGCTCGCGCTGAATCTCCAGTCCTTCTTCGACGAGAGCGCGCGTCACGATCCGGCCGCCCGGACCGGTCTGATGCGTCACGAGCGTCATCCCGATCATGTCGCGCGCGACCCGCTCGGCCTCCTCCGCTGACTGCACGACTTTGACGCCGCCGCCCTTTCCTCTTCCACCCGCGTGAATCTGCGCCTTGACGACGACGATGCCGCCGAGCCGCCGCGCAATCTCAGCGGCCTCCGCCGGCGTCAGGGCGACCTCGCCGCGAGGAACCGTCACCTGATGGCGACTCAGGATCGCTTTGGCCTGGTACTCGTGAATCTTCATCGCTGGCCTGAGCCTAGCACACACTGATAGACTTTCTGATGGCGTGACCGCGTTGTCGTCGACGATCTGGACCAAGGTCCTGATCGCGCTTTCCGGCCTGGCGTTGGTTCTCTACCTCGTTCTGCA
>JACQTH010000366.1 GCA_016210935.1 Acidobacteriota bacterium
CCATCGCCATCAGGCTGCGGCGCCGCTCGGTCTCTTCGCGCACCGCCGTCAGAAGCTGGCCGAGCCGGTCGAAGTCGATCGGCTTGCTCAAATAATCCATCGCGCCGAGCTTGATCGCCTCGACCGCGCTGTCGATCGTCGCAAAGCCGGTCATCAGGATGACCTCGCAGGTCGGCGCCGTCTCGCGGATCGCGCGCAACACGTCCAGGCCGTTCACCTCCGGCATCCGCAAGTCCACCATCGCGAGATCCGCCGGGCGGCGATGCAGCTCGTGCACCGCCTCCCGCCCGTCGGCACAGGTGACGACGTCGAACCCCGCGCGGCGCGCGAAGCGGCCCACGATGTCCAGCACGTTCCGGTCGTCGTCAACGACGAGCAGGACCGGACTGCTCGAGGTCACGACGATGTCGTCGGCGAGTCCTTCACGTATACCGCTGTTCATGGCTGCGCCCGTCTCTTGGTCCCGAAACTCTGCAACGTTTATCGGCAACAGGGGTCACGCTGTGCAGCGCGAAACCGTGCAGAAGCGTGCAGAGTGGGCGAAAACGCCCACGAGCCGTGCTTGCACGCTTGAAAACCCGTGATGGCGGCCCTAGTAACGAAGCTTCGTCGGATTTTCTGAGGCGAAGCTTCGTTACCGGACCGGCTATTATGCCCCACTAGCCGTGCTTGCCGGACTCTCCCTCGCCTTCGCGATTCTCGGGGCGGCCGGACTCACCTGGTTCGCGATCGTCTCGCTCTTCACGCCGGCTATTCCGTACCACCTCCGGCGGCGGCTGCCCCTCGAATCGCCGGAGTACCTTCACCTACTAAGGTCGCTTTCCCCGGCTGAGGTCTTCGAGGGTAACAGGGTTGCGATCCTGAAAGATGGATCGTCGTTCTACCCCGCTATGGTGGAGGCGATTGCAGCCGCCACCCGGTCAGTCAACCTCGAGTCGTACATTTTCAAGCGTGGCGAGATCGCGGGGCGGTTCATCGAGGCGCTCATCGATCGCGCCGGACAGGGTGTGCCGGTGACGCTTGTCGCCGACGCCATCGGCAGCTTCGGGCTGTTCGGGAATCCGGTCGCGCGTCTGCGGGAAGCCGGGTGCCGCGTCTTTTTCTACCAATCGATTCGGTGGTTTCGTCTCCACCGGCTGAACAACCGAACGCATCGCGAGCTGCTCATCGTCGACGGCCGGGTCGCCTTCGTGGGGGGGGCGGGCGTGGCGGACTGGTGGGCGTTTCCCACCAAGCGCCGGCGCACGTGGCGCGACACAATGGTACGGATCGAAGGGCCAATCGTCGCGTCGCTCCAAGGCACGTTCGCGGAAAACCTCCTGGAGTGCGAAGGCGAGATTCTGGCGGGGGAAGAGTTCTTTCCGACGCTTGAAAAAGCCGGCGCGAGCCGCGTGCTGGTCAACAAGAGCTCGCCGGCCGATCGCGCGACGGTGTCACGCGTGCTGTTCCAGTCGTTGATCGAGTGCGCTGACCGCGAGGTAAGCTTGGCCACGCCGTATTTCCTGCCGGACAAGCAAATCAGGCGGGCCATGGTCGAAGCGGTCCGGCGCGGCGTGTCGCTTCGGGTCCTCGTGCCCGGATGGGAAACCGATCAGCGCTGGGTGCGGATCGCCAGCCGCCGGATGTACGGGCAGCTGCTCGAAGGCGGCGCGCGGATCTTCGAGTATCGGCTTGGGATGATGCATCAAAAGCTCCTCGTGGCCGACAATCTGTGGACCGTGATTGGGACGACAAACGTCGACAACCGATCGTTCGAGCACAACGACGAGGTGAACGTTGCGATGCTGGATCGCGACGTCGCGGCGTCCTGCAGCGAAATGTTCGAGGAAGATCTGAGAAACAGCGAGGAAATCCGGCTCGCCGACTGGCGAAAGCGTCCGGTCTGGGAGAAGGCGATCGGGCGTATTGCATGGATACTCGAACGACAACAGTGAGCCGTTTCATTTCATCTGAAAATCTGGTGATTGAGAATCTGGTAATTGATTGCTGATTGCTGGATGGAGCGATCAATTACCAAATCACCAATTACCAGATTTTCAAATGGGCCGGTTTCGCGCGCCCCAGGCGCGCTGCGTGAGCAGCGCCAGCCCCACCGCCGACCAGACCAGCACGCGCGCTTTGCGGATTATCGCGAGCGAGACTCCGGTCGGCGCGCCGAAGCCGAGCACGTGCGTCAAGAGTCCCGACCCGGCTTCATCCACGCCCAGACGGAGCGGCACGAACCGGAACAGCACGTTGACAATCCGATTCACCGCCTCCAGCACGAACGCGGTGACGACCGTGACGGGAGCGCCCAGCCACAGGAGAACAAAGTACGCTTCGGCGACGCCCGCGACGTGGAACAGGAATTCGAGCGCGGCGATCGCCGGCAGCCGGCCGGGGTGACGCCGCGCGAATCCATAGATGCGATCCTCCACGTCGCCCACGTGCGCGATCCACACCGCCAAAGACGCCGGCAGTACGACACGAAGGGCCGCGCTGGCGGGGCGCCAGCGTCTGCCCATCACGAGCGCTGTTACGCCCAGCACGATCGCCACGCAGGCCAAGGCGGCATAGCCTCCGACCCTGATCGCGGCCGGAATGTTGAAAAGCCCCAGGAGGAGCGCCATCCCGCAGCCGATGACGATGGCTGCCGAGACGCTGTAAAAGATCGTCTCGATCGCGAGTGCCGGCAGCCCGGATGAAATCGGTACAGCCCGGCGCACGAACGCCGCTTTCGCCGGCTCGCTGATGATCAGCCCGAGCGGCGTGAGGTTTCCAAGCGCCTCGCCGACCAGAATCGCCCGAAACGCCGCGGCGGGCTTCAATCTGTCCGATCCTTTTTCTTCGTCCGCGGCGCCTTTGGTCTCTTTCCCGATCCCCAGCCCTTCGCCTCTGGCCTCTTGTCCTC
>JACQTH010000417.1 GCA_016210935.1 Acidobacteriota bacterium
ACCCAGGAGGGCACCGGGGTGGCGACGACCGTCGTCACCAACAGTGCCGGTCAGTACGTCTTTCCCGCCCTGCGCGTGGGGCAGTACACCATCACCGCGGAGCTCACAGGGTTCAAACGGGTCTCGCGGCGGGGCGTGGCACTCAACGTGCAGGATCGATCCGAGGTGAACTTCTCGCTCGAGCTCGGTCAGATCAGCGAAGAAATCGCGGTCACCGGGCGCGCCGATCTGATCAACACGCAGTCGGCGGATATCGGGAACGTCGTGGATGAACGCCAGGTTCGGGACCTGCCGTTGCTGGGGCGTCGATATTCGGAGCTGGCGTTCCTGACGCCCGGCGTCGTGGTCGCGCCGGCGGGGATCACGAGCCGGGGCGAGGACACCTTCTTCAACGCGAACGGGAACTACGCCACCTGGAACAACTACACCCTCGACGGCGCCGACAACAACTCGTTCTCGACCAACCTTCAGGAGCGGAGCCCGCAGGTGGTGCAGCCGCCGGTCGATGCCCTGCAGGAATTCAAGGTGCAGACCCGCACGTACTCGGCGGAATTCGGCAAGGCGGCCGGTGCGGTGATCAACGCGTCGATCAAGCAGGGCACGAACAGGTATCGGGGGAGCGCGTACGAGTTCTTCCGCGACGAAGCGTTCAACGCGAATACGTGGGATGCCAATCGCGCCGGCCTGCCGAAGGGGCCGTTCAACCAGCATATCGCCGGCGTGACGCTGGGCGGTCCGGTGAGTCGTGGTCGCACCTTCTTTTTGGCGACTACCAGGCGACCCGCACGGAACGCGCCCTGACTCAGACGGCCACGGTGCCGACGGCCCGGATGCGAACGGGTGATCTGGCCGAGCTGTCCGGCGCGATGACGGCCGTGAACCCCTTCGTGCCGGCCGGCTGCGTCAACGCGGCCAACAAGCGGATCGCGTCCGCCTGTATCGACCCGGTCGCGGCCCGGATGATGAACCTCTACCCGCTGCCGAACGTGCCCGGTCTCGCGAACAATTTTGTCTCCAACGGCATCCTGAACAGCGACATCGACCAGTTCGACGTCCGGCTCGATCACAATGTCGGCAACCGCGATCGGGTTTTCGGGCGCTTCAGCTTCCAGAACACCAATCGCATCGAGCCGCCCGTGCTCGAGGATCCGGTGGCGTCGGGCGACTTCGCCAGCAACATCCTGATCCGCGGTCAGAATGTCGTCGGTGGCTGGTCCCGGATCTTTGGCACCAGCATGTTCAGCGAGTTCCGCTTTGCGTACAACCGCGCCCGATCCGATTCGGTGCATCCGGCGTTCGGCATCGACGCCAATTCCCAGTTCGGCATCAGGGGCGTGCCCAACGACCCGCGCTTCGCCGGCGGCCTGCCACATACGGCCATTGCCCGATTCACGCGAATCGGCGGGCCGTTCTTCCGGCCCCAGTTCCAGACGTCGCAGGTCTTTCAGTTCGCCGAGAGCCTGACATGGAACAAGGGAACTCACACGTACAAGTTCGGGTTCGAGAAACGGCGTGACCTCGTCACCTACATAGACCTGCGTTCCCTCAACGGCGAGCTGAGTTTCAACGACGGTCGCTACACGGGGTTCGGCCTGGGCGACTTCCTGCTCGGGCTCGCGAGCGTCCAGCGCCTGACCTTGTTTCATCAGCCGGATCTCTACACCGACGGCTGGCAGGCGTTCGCCCAAGACTCGTGGCGCCTGCTGCCGAGCCTCACGCTGAATTACGGCCTTCGCTACGAGTACTTCACGCCCTTCTTCGATCGCAGCGGACGTCTGACGAACGTCGATCCGGCAACGGGCCAGGTCATGACCGCCGCGTCATCGGGCAGCGTATTTGCGCGCGCGCTCATCAAGCCCGACCGGAACGACTTCGCGCCGCGAGTCGGAGCGGTCTGGACGCTGACGCCGCGGCTGCTCCTCAGGGGCGGCTACGGGATCTTCTACCAGCAGACGGATCGCTACGGCTCGGAGAGCCAGCTTGGTCTGAACCTGCCGCAACTGGTCGATGCGGCCGTTCAGGCGAACTCCGCGAGCGAGTCGCCGGCCTTCACCTTCGCGCGCGGGTTCACGTCGTTGTCCCCCCAGAACGTGGCTCGGTCGATCGTGCAGTGGCGCATCCAGGATCCGGACCAGAAGACGCCGATCGTCCACCAGTTCAGCATCGGGCCGGAGTATCAGCTGGGGGGCAGCATCGTGGCCGCCGTCGAGTACATCGGGAATGTCGTGCGGAACGGCCGGCGGCTTCGCAATCTGAATCAAGGCATCATCCAGACGCCCCGGGTTGGGCCGGTCGTCTTCCCGTACGCGCAGTACGGCTTCGGGTCGGCGTTTCTCGAGCAGATCGTGACCAACGGCCGGGCCGACTATCACGCGCTGCAGACTCGCGTGCAGCGTCGATTCGCCAATGGGCTCGCCTTTAGCGTCGCCTACACCTATTCGAAGGCGCTGGGTGATTTTCTCGATCACCTGAGCGCCGGTGGCGGCGCAACCGGCAACTTCACCAAAGATGCCTACAACATGAAGGACGACTATGGCCCGTTGCCCTTCGACATCCCGCATCGCGTTGTCAGCAGCTTCATTTACGACCTGCCAATCGGGCCGGGGCGCGCGCTCGACCCGCCGGGCGCCGCGCGCGCCATTCTCGGGGGGTGGTCGGTCAACGGCATCCTGTCGTTGAACGCGGGACGTCCGTTCTCTGTGTCGGCGACCGATCAAGCGGCGGCGGGAGCGGGCCGACGGGCTGCGGCCGATTGCATCGGCAACCCACGGCCGCCCGGCTTCGAGCCGACGATCGACCGTTGGTTCGACACGTCGGCGTTTGCGCCACCGGGCCGGTTCACCTACGGCAACTGCGGCTACAACACGCTGCGGGGTCCGGGCAGCAAGTCGATGAACATGTCGCTGTTCCGCTCGATCCGCTTTGCAGATGAACGCCGGCTGGAACTGCGGCTCGAGATGTTCAATCTCTTCAACTGGGTGAACTGGGGCTTTCCGGCGGCGAACGCGTCCAATCTGGCGACGTTCGGTCGCATCACCAGCACGCTGGGTGATCCGCGCGAGGTCCAGATGGCCGTGAAGTTCTATTTCTGACCGTAGACCGGTGGGCCGATTCACTTCTCGCGTTCTCCCGCGTGCGGCGGCTGCCGCGTTCGGCGCGGCGTTGATCACCGCTGCCGTGATCCCGCTTGGATCGGATCCGCTCCCGCAAGACAGGGGCGCCTCCGGTGCTTGGCAACAGCTTCTCAAGCTCGCGACGACGGCGAGCGTGATGCACACGACGGCTCACCCGGACGATGAGCACGGCGGTGTGCTTGCGTGGCTCAGTCGCAAAGGGGGCGTGCGGCTGTCCCTCCTCACGCTGACGCGCGGCGAATCTGGAGATAACGCCATCGGCTCGGAGCTCTTCGATGCGCTTGGCTTGATCCGGACCGAGGAGTTGCTCACGGCTGATCGGTACTACGGCGTCGACAACCAGTACTTCACGACGGTCCTCGACTACGGGTTTTCGAAGCGCCTGGACGAGGCGCTCGACAAGTGGGGTCGAGAGAACGTCCTGCGCGACGTGGTGCGCATCATCCGAATGGATCGGCCGTTCGTACTCCTGTCCCGATTTCAGGGCAACCAGCGCGACGGCCACGGCAACCACCAGACGGCAGGGTTGATCACGATCGACGCCTTCAAGGTGGCCGGCGATCCGAACGTCTTCCCCGAGCAGATCCGCGAAGGCCTCCGCCCCTGGCAACCGTTCAAGGTGTACATCGGCGGCGTGCGCGAGGACGAAGACTGGACCCTTCGCATCGACAGCGGCGAGTACAGCCCGTGGCTGGGCGACTCGTACAGCAACTTCGCGCGGCGGGGCCTGAGCTTCCAGCGGTCGCAGAACAGCGGGCGTCTGAACGTGGCACCCGGTCCCGTCTATGGGTACTACAGGCGGGTCGGCAGCCGCGTGCAGGCGCCCGTCAAAGAAGCCAGCTTTTTCGACGGCATCGATACTGCCATCCCGGCGTTGTTCAAGACGCTGGGCCGGCCGGCGCCTGCCGGCGTCGACGCCCTGCTGGCGACGGTCGACCGTTCGGTAAAGGACGCGATGACGGCCTTCACACTCGCCGATCCGTCGGCCGTGGTCCCCGCCCTCACGGCAGGCCTTCGGGCGACGCGTCAGGCGCTCGAGAAGAGCGCTGAGGATCCGGAGGCGCTTTTTCTGCTCCAGATCAAGGCCCGACAGTTCGAGGAGGTCATCAACCGCGCGCTCGGCATCGACTTTTCAGCGGTTGCGCAGCTTGCGGCACAGCGATCGGCCGCGGCGCCCGCGCCGTTTGCGCAGCCGCCGGATCTCCCGCCCGTGGTCCAGGGTCAGTCATTCGAGATTCACACGTCGTTCGTGAGTCGCGGAAGTATGGAGGTCCGGCTCGAGACAGTCGCCATCGAGGCCGATCCCGGCTGGAGCATCCAGGCGATGGGGCCGGTGCTGCAGCCGGCGCCG
>JACQTH010000371.1 GCA_016210935.1 Acidobacteriota bacterium
GGCACTTCGGCGATCCGGAAGCCGGCGTCCTCGATTTTCTTCATCATCTCGAGACAGATGACGCCGCTGCTCTTTTCGAGACCCACGCGATCGAAGATCGCGCGCCGCATCAGGCGGAAGTCGCAGTCGACGTCCCGCACCGTCAAGCCGAACAGCCGTTTCACCGCGTGATGATAGAGACGTCCCATGACGAGCCTGTGAAGAGGATCGGAACGGCTGATCTTGTAGCCGTTGACCAGATCGATCTCCGGCCCCAAGTGTTGCCAGAGCAATGCAAGCTCCGCCGGATCGTACTGGGCGTCGCCATCGGTGTAGAAGATCAGGTCCTTCGTGGCGGCGCCGAACGCGCTCCGCAGAGCGCCGCCGTATCCGCGATTTGCGGAATGATGAATGATTCGCAGCTGGGGATAGACGCGGGCGAGCTCCTCGAGAATCTCGGGAGTACGGTCGGAGCTGCAATCGTTGACGACCACCACTTCGAAATCACTCGTCAGCTTTCGCGCCGTCGTGATGGCGCCGACGACCATGCTGGCGATGGTTCCCCCGTCGTTGTAAGCGGGAAAAAAAATCGTGAGGCTGGGCGCAGTATCGGGGCGGGTCATTAATTGGGGTGCCGCGGGGCCCCACCCCCGCGGCCTACCGCGGCTCGCTTGCGCTCGCCGCGCTGGTTAGCAACAACGATTCGGTCAGTGAGCATGTGGAAGCCCTAAACCTTTACCACGCCAAGGACTTATAGACAACCCTGCCGGGCTTGCCGGTAAACCTCGTCGAACCGCTGCACCACCGCCCCCCATCCATGTCGTGCGAGGGCTTCCTCCCGCGCCTGGTGGCCGATTCGCGATGCCAGGCCCGGGTCATCCAGCAGACGGGAAATCGCCGCGGCCAGGCCGGCGGGACTTCGCTCGGGCACCAGGAGCCCTGTCCGATCTGCCTCGACGACCGAACCAATCCCTCCGGCAGTCGTGGTCACGAGCGGTGTGGCGGAGGCGAGCGCCTCCATCACGACATTGGGAAGGCCGTCCACATTTCCCGCTTCGTCATGGACCGAGGGGACCACGATCACGTCGGCCGCCGCGAGGTAGCCCGCGAGGTCGTCGTGAGGCACGAGGCCCACGAAACGGACGCGTGACGATCCGAGTCGCGCGGCTCGCGCCTGGAGCTCCGGCTCCAGATCGCCGCTTCCGGCGATGACCAGCAGGGCGTGCTTCGCGGAGAGCTCCGGAAGACCGAACGCGTCAATCAGGTATTCGAACCCTTTTTTGCGGACGAACCGCCCTGCCGCGAAGACGATCTTTGTCGTCTCGCCGACGCCGAGCCGGCTGCGGTACGCCAAGCGCCGGGCAGCGTCCGGACGAAATTGGTCGGCGTCGACTCCGTAGGCAATGGTGGTCGCCCGTCCGGGCGGCGCGCCGAGTCTGACTGCGCGATGCCGCAGCTCGTCGCTGCACGCCGTCACCCAGGCCGCGCGCCGGAGCGCCAGACGTGCGGCGGTACGCGCGAAACCGTAACGCTCCGCCACGTACACGTCAGAACCGTGAAGGCTGATGACGTGAGGGACGCGAGTGGCCGCGAAGGCTGCGATCGCGCCTCCCGGGACGACCCAGTGGGCGTGGATGATGGTCGCGTCTATTCTTCGTGCCAGACCCCTCGCCGATGCCCACGCCGACAGCACCGCGACGGGCGTGACCGCAAGTGCCGGCGCGCGCAGCCGGATGTCTTCTGCGAGCGCGCCGGCGTACCCGAATACGTGGAGCGCACGATGCGGAGCGTATCGAAACGGATGAAAGTGGACGTCGTCTTCGCTCGGGCTGCGTTTCAGGAGCGGATGCCAGGGCAGGACGACATGGATCTCGTGTCCGTATGCCGCCAGCCCTTTCGCGATCGGCTCGAGAAAAGTCCCGACCGTATCACCGCGGAACCTCGGGTACGACGAGGTCACCATCACGACGCGCTCGCGCCGGGTCACGAGCGGCGGCGCAAGATCAGTCGCCATGGCGTAATGGCGGACTCGAGGAGGACGCTCGCGGAAAGCTTCGACACCCCCTGCCGCCGCTCGACGAAGATGATGGGCACTTCGCCGATGCGAGCCCCCCGCCTCGACGCCTCGTACAGGGTCTCGACGATGAAGGCGTACCCGTCCGAGACGATTCGATCCAGCGGAAGGCTGGCGAGCGTCTCGCGACGCCAGGCGCGGAACCCGCTCGTGCAATCACGGGGACGCATGCGCGTGACGAACCGGATGTAGCGGTTCGCGAGGGCGCTCAGGACGATTCGGCGCAGCGGCCAGTTGACGACGCTCACGCCGGCCAGATAGCGCGAGCCGATCACGACATCGTACTGTGACGTGGCGGCGACCAGCTCCGGAAGATACTTCGGGTCGTGCGACAGGTCCGCGTCCATCTGACAGATGACCCGCGCAGTCGATCGAAGCGCCCGCGCGAAGCCGTCGACATACGATCGCCCGAGCCCGCGGCTCGCCTTGCGATGAAGGACCTCGAGACGATTCGGGAACTCGGCCGCCAGCGCGTCGGCGATCGCGCCCGTGCCGTCGGGCGAGTCATCATCCACGATCAGCGCGCTGTAATCGTCCAATGCCAGCACACCTCGGACGAGGGGCGCCAGATTGTCGTGCTCGTTGTACGTGGGGATGACGACGAGAACCATTATTGAATGGCGGGGACCCC
>JACQTH010000372.1 GCA_016210935.1 Acidobacteriota bacterium
ATATTCGCGCAGGGCGAAAAAATTCGCCACGCCCGATCCTCGATTCCTGCGCAGCCGCATGCCCAGGCTGAAACCCGTCGATCTCACCCGCCGCGAAAGCCAGATCATGGAGATCCTCTATCGCCGCCGGCGCGCGACCGTGGAGGAGATCCGATCCGAACTGCCGGATGCCCCGAGTCCGTCCAGCGTCCGCAAGCTGCTGGACATCATGATCGAGCGCGGCCTTCTGGCCCGCGAGTACGACGGCCCGCGGTACGTCTACTTTCCCGCCGTCAAGCCTGAAGAAGCGCGCCGGTCCGCGCTGAGACAGCTGGTGCGGACGTTCTTCGACAATTCGCCAGGCTCGGCGATGGCGGCGTTGCTCGACATGACGTCGACGCGGCTGTCGGCCGCAGACTACCGACGCCTGAGCAGCCTGCTGAAACGCGGGCGCGCACACGGAGAGAAGCCATGATCGCTTCCTTTCTCGATCCTGCCACCTCCGCCGCTCTGTGGATCACCCTCAAGGCGTCCGTCTTGCTGGGCATCGCCGCAATCATGCAGGCCGTAATGTCCCGCCGAACGTCCGCGGCGATGCGCCACCTGGTGTGGACGCTGGCCATCGTCGGTGTGCTCCTCCTTCCGATCCTGTCGCTCGCGCTGCCGGAGTGGGTGGTGGTGATTCGGACGGCGGCGACGAAAGTCGCAGACGCAACACCCGCAGTGGATGGTGTCGAGGAATCCGCAGCCCTGGCACGTCCGTCCGCCTCGCTTGCAGAAAACGCCGAGCCCGCGCCCGTTCTGCGGCCGTTGGCCGGCATTTCATCGTCAAGCGTGATCGCCAGCATCTACGCCGCCGGCATGCTCGTCATGCTGATTCGCCTGACCATGCAGCGGTGGACTGTCCGGCGGCTCGCGCACGAGGCGACAGACCTGAGAGATGAGGAATGGACGCGGCTGTTGCGTGAGTCCGCTGCCAGCATGGGCGTCCGGCGTCCCGTCCGCCTGCTGCGAAGTCGGGAGTGCACCATGCCGATGGCCTTCGGCACACGCCGGCCGGCCATCCTGATCCCGGCCACGGCCGACACCTGGCCGGAGGACAGACGACGGGCCGTGGTCCTTCACGAGCTGGCACACGTCGCGCGGTACGATTGCCTCACGCAATCACTGGCGTTTGCGGCCTGCACCATGTACTGGTTCCATCCAGCTGCGTGGTGGATTTCGCGGCGCCTGCGCATCGAGCGGGAGCTTGCGTGCGACGACCGTGTGATCGCGGCGGGCGCTCAGGCGCGTGAGTACGCAGGCCATCTGCTCGAAATCGCCTATAGCCTGGGGAGTCAGCGGGCGCCAGCCCTCGCGGTCTCGATGGCGCGTCCACGACAGCTCGAAGGTCGCATGCGTGCCGTGCTCGATCTCGCGCGTAACCGGAGCGTGCCGGCGGTGCGCATGCGGGTCGCAGGGGCGGTGATTGCGGCCGCTTTGCTCCTTCCGCTGGCGAGTGCAACGTCGACCGTTGTCGCGGGACAGCCAGAACCGGATCGTACTCCTGCGGCGGCGGCTCCGGTGCCCGCTCGGCAGTATGACCCAGCGGTGGCTCCGTTGTTGGAGCCTTTGGAAGCGCAACTCACAGAGTCCGCACGCCGGATCGTGCGCGCTGCCGCGGCAGCGATTGGCATTCCGCAGGACAGGCTGCCCGGCACGTGGGAAATTCGTCCGACCAAGACGGAAGGCACCGTCCATCTGCGACTGGTGGAGCTGAATTCATCTTCCGGCTCGAACATACCGATCCAGCAGTTGGAGGGGCTCACGGCCGCGCAGCTCACAGGCGCTGGCGGCCCGGTGCAGTTCCGGCTGCGGCGCGACGCCGGCACGTTCTCGTTCGAGGGCGTCGTCCGCAACGGTATCGGCGCGGGCACGTTCTCGTTCTCGCCTGATTCGAGCTTTCCGGAGGAGCTGGCGAAGCGCGGCTTTGCCCGGCCGACGGCACTCGAGCAGTACCAATTGGCTCGGCACGATCTTGGTTATGCGTTTGTCGACGAGTTGAACAAGCAGGGTTACGCGAAGCCACAGACCTCCGAGCTCGTCCGCGCTGGTCAGCACGGCGTGCATGTCGCTTATCTGCGCGACATGGCGGCGCTCGGGTACCGGCTCGGGACGCTGGAGCCCCTAATCAGACTCCGGGACCATGGGGTCACTCCCGCATACATTCGTGAGCTCTCAGATCAGGGATACAGAGGACTCCCGGCGGATGATCTCCGCCGGGCGCGCGATCACGGTATCTCTCCGGAGTACGTACGAGCGATGCGCGACGCCGGCTACCGCGCGCTCACGATGGAGCAATTGATCAACGCGAGAGACCATGGCGTCACCGCGGAATTCATCCGCGCGCTCGATGAGGCCGGCCACCGCAAGTTGCCGCTCGACCAGCTGATTCGCGCTCGTGATCACGGCGTGTCGCCGGAATACGCGCGCGAGATGCGCCAGCTCGGGTACGGAGTGCCGATCGACGAGCTCATTCGGGGGCGCGACCACGGGGTCGACGTCGAGTTCGTGCGTGGTATGGCATCGCTTGGCTATTCCGGCCTGCCGCTCGAATCACTGGTTCGCCTCCGCGATCACGGCGTGACGCCGAAGTACGTGCAGGAGTTGAAGGCGCTCGGATACGACCGTGTGCCCGTCGATGATCTGGTGACGCTTCGCGACCACGGTCTGACGGCGGACCGGATTCGCTCCGCGAACGCGCGCGCCGGCACGCGGCTGCCGGTTGACCTGCTCAAGCGTCTCGCCGCCGGAGGGATGAAATAGTCGTCGCGCCGCTGAGGTGCCTGAGAGCGAATCTCTGTCTGAAGACAGCCACGATGAGAAGCCGGCACATCACCAAGCTCGGTTCAACATCGGAGTTCACTCAGATCTTCAGCTAGCGAAAGCAGATCGGGGTCGTTGACCACTTCGACCACCGCATACCATTCGTCGTTGACGGTGTCGGGGTCTCTCGCTCCGAGGATCGCGCCCGCGATGGATGCGACAGAGTCGCTATCGCCGCCAATATTTGTTGCAAGGAGGATCGCGTCCTGAGCGGACTCCATCACGGTCGCGAGTGTGATGGCGAGCGGCACAATTGTTAAGGGGCCGTTCGGAAAGTACGTCGCTGCCACCTGCGCGGGGTGGAGCTCCGTCCGTTGGCACAAGTCGGCGTGCATCGCACGCATCGCTTGCGCGAATACGGCGTGGGCTGAACCCGACCGCTCGCATTCGGCCTGCGTAGCCGCACGCTGCGCGAGCTCCGTGATCTCGTGCGGCCCCGCGCCATCGATCGCTCCAGAGACGGCGGCTGCTGTCGCGGCGGCGGCGGCGAGCGCCAGCGGCCCCCCGTGAGTCGAGATCGAAGCCTCTCGCGCACCCCTGACGATCTCGTCAAGCCGGCGCGAGCTATACAACATGCCGACGGGAGCGACACGAACGGCCGCGCCACAACCATCATGTCGCTGCGTTACTCGCGCAGGCTCGGCCGCTTGATGAAACTCCCAGAGCGACCGCACACCGGGATGAACGCTCTTCTTGCACGTGAGCAGTTCGCGGCCAACGCTCACGTGACGAACGTCGCCGTCCTGCAGAATTGCCCGCGCCACCGCGATGGTGCGCTCGGTGTCATCGGTGGTCTCGCCGATTCGCCACTCATGTCTCTTGTTGCCGGCGTATCGCGGGATCACGGCTCCCGGCGGTCCTTCGAATCCTCGGATCCCGTTCGGATACCACCGGAGAACGTCCTCATGAGACAACGTCTCGGTCTGCTTTCCGATCGCGTCACCGGTTGCGATCCCTTTCAAAGAGGCGAAAATCCGCTCTTTCACTGTTCAATCCATCTCAACGGCGCGGGAAGTGTACCAGGCACCTGCGCCATCGCCCCGGACGCGGCGTCGGTAAGCAGACGGCATGCGTTCGACCCGCTAACGCTGCCGGAAGATCACGTCTCTCAGGAACGCGAAGACGAAGGAGGCGTCGAGCAGATAGCCGGTAGCTCGTCGCGGAGCCATTTCCGTGACGTTCCGCCCACTTCACCCAGTCTGCGGCGGCTTCCAAGGGCTGTTCACGCACGAGGGCGCGCAAGTAGGCGGACTTTTTCATCCGCCGGCGACGGGCGGTACGGACGAGTTGCCGATGCTCCTCCGGACTCAGACGAACCGTCACGTGTCAGG
>JACQTH010000379.1 GCA_016210935.1 Acidobacteriota bacterium
CGTTCTTGTCACGGGCGCGGCGAAAGGCATCGGCCTCGGGATCGCGGAGAGCTTCGCGCGGGCCGGGGCCATCGTCGGCGTGCTGGATCGCGACGCGGGCGCTCTGGAAGCGGCCCTGGCGCACGCGCACGGCGGGAACGGGCGATTCGTGAGCCTCCTGGCGGATCTCGGCGACCGCGGCGGCCTTGAACGTGCCGTCGGCGGTTTCCTCGAGACGTCCGGAGGGGGGCTCACTGTCCTTGTCAACAACGCGGGCATTCATTTCGCGCGGGCGATCGACGAGTACACCGAACAGGAATGGGCCCGCGTGCTCGACACCAACCTGACCGGCGCCTTCCGAATGATTCAGATTTGCCTGCCGGCGCTTCGCCGATCGAAGGGCTCGATCGTCTCGGTCTCATCGATGACCGGGCTCGTCGGACAGGATCGTGGCGCGGCGTACGTCGCCTCGAAAGGCGCCCTGATCTCGCTCACGAAAGCGCTGGCGCTCGAGCTCGGGCGGGACGGCATCCGGGTCAACTGTGTCTGCCCCGCCGGCGTCGATACCCCGCTGATGCGCGATTGGGCGTCAACGCTTCCCAACCCTGATGCCGTGCTGCGCGATCAGGCGGCGATGCATCTGACGAAGCGGCTCGCCGCGCCCGAGGAGGTCGCCGCCGCGGTGCTGTTCCTCGCCTCGCCCGCCGCCTCGTTCATCACCGGCGTGGCGCTTCCCGTCGAGGGCGGCGCCACGCTGGGATACCGGCGGACTTGAAGAGTCGGAACTCGGAAGACTTCCGACTTCGGTAGTGGGTGCACGTTTTCAGATCGTGGTTGATGGGTCGACGTGGCTCGACGCGTCGCGACGCAACGTGACCCACTACCCCGACTTCAGACTTCCGACTCCGGACGACCAACGGCATATAATCGAGATTTGTCGAGAACACTGTGAGGCTTCTGCACCATCTCCGGCGATTGGCGATTCTCTGGCTCTGCGTGTTGGCGCTGGCGGGGTGCTCGATCAAACGGCTCGCCATCAACAGTCTCGCTGGAACCCTGTCGGCGAGCGGCGACACCTTTTCCTCCGATGACGATCCCGAGCTGATTCGCGATGCCGTGCCGTTTGCGCTCAAGACGTATGAGCTGCTGCTGGCGTCCGCGCCCACCCATGCCGGGCTGCTGCTCGCCTCCTGCAGCGGCTTTACCCAGTACTCCTACGCCTTCGTCCAGACCGACGCCGACATGCTGGGAGCTGACGAGTACGAGCAGGCCGAGAGCCTGCGGGCGCGCGCGCTGAAGCTGTATCTTCGCGGCCGGGACTACTGTTTGCGTGCGCTGGAATTGAAGCACCGCGGTGTCACGTCGGCGCTCATGAAGAATCCGGAAACGGCGCTCACCTCAACCGACGCGGACGAAGTCCCGCTCCTCTACTGGACCGGCGCCTCCTGGGGCGCCGCGATTTCGCTCGGTCTCGACCGACCCGACCTCGTTGCGGATTTCCCGGCCGTCCGTGCGCTCATGAACCGCGCGCTCGCGCTCGATGAGGATTATGCGAAGGGCGCCTTGCATGAAGTCATGATCACGCTTGAAAGCGTTCCTGACGTGATGGGCGGCTCAGCCGATCGCGCACGGAAGCACTTCACCCGTGCCGTGGAACTGCAGCAGGGGCTGTCGGCCGGGCCCTACGTCGCGCTCGCCCTCGGTGTCGCGGTACCCAAACAGGATCGCGCCGAGTTCGAACGGCTGCTCAATGCCGCGCTCGCCGTCGATCCGGAAAAGGATCGCAGCAATCGTCTGGTCAACCTCATCACGCAAAGGCGCGCGCGGCGGCTGCTCGAAAAGGCTGACGAGCTTTTTTCGAGTGCCGCACAGGTGCCCTCGTGGCGCGAACCGGTGCTGCCGGTGTGGGCCTGGGCCTTTGCCACGAGAGCGTCACGATGAAAGCTGTCCGTTCGTTCGCGGTCGTGTCGCTCCTTGTTCTCTCCACTGCCGTCGTCGCGGCGCAGGGTCTCAATGTGAAGGTGGCGACGTTTGCGCCGGCCAACTCCACATGGCACAAAGCCCTGATGGAGATGGGGGCGACGTGGGCGCGCGCGACCGAAGGCCGCGTCAAGGTCACGATCTATCCCGGCGGCACGCAAGGCAGCGAGGCCATCACCGTGAAGCTGATGCGGCCCGGCGTCGATCAACTGCAGGCCGCCTTGCTGATGCTGCCGGGCCTGTCGGAAATCGACGACAGTCTGGATGTCTTCGGGATCCCGTTCTTCTTCGAAACGGACGAAGAGCTGTGGCACGTGGTCGAGAAGCTGTCACCCGTGCTCGAGCAGCGGCTCGAGGCCAAGGGATTCCACGTGTTGAACTGGGGCCATGGCGGCTGGGTCCAGCTGTTCTCCAAGCGGCAGATCAGAACCCTCGCCGATCTCAAACAGGCGAAGCTGTTCACCACTGAAGGCAACGACAAGATGGTGCAGTGGTACAAGTCGAACGGCTTTCAGCCGGTGGCGCTTTCGGCCAACGACATTCCGGCGCAGCTCAAGTTGAGAACCGGAATGATCGACGCGGCGCCGAGCCCGCCGTACGGCGCGCTGGTGTTGCAGTTCTTCCGCGACGCGCCGTACATGCTGGACATTCGCGTCGGCCCGCTGCTGGGCGCGACGGTCATCACACGCAATGCCTGGAATAAAATCTCCGAGGCAGACCGCGCGAAGCTGCTCGAGGCGGCTGCCGCCATGGAGAAGCGGCTGCGCGTCGACGTGGCCCAGCTCGACGCGTCCTCCGTTGCGGAGATGCAGAAACGCGGCCTGCAGGTCACCAGGGTTGAAGGCCGCGACCTCGCCGAGTTTCGGTCGACGGCCGAGAAGCTCGCCGCCACGATGCGGGGCGTCATGGTGCCGGCGGATATCTACGATATGGCGCTGAACGAACGCAACGCCTTCCGCAACGCGCGGGGTCCCCAACGCGCGTTTTCCAGCGCCGTGGGGTGCGAGTCGGGGGGTCCCCAGCGCGCGTTTTCCAACGCGGTGGGGTGCTCGCGCGGAGCCGCCCACTGAAAAGAGTCGCCGCGCGCTTCGAGGACTCCCTCGCCACGCTCGCGCTGGCGGGAGTCATCCTGCTTCCGCTCGTCGAGATCGTCGTCCGTCGCGCGTTTCAGGTCGGCATCCCCGGCTCCGGCCCGTTCACCCAGCACCTGACGATGTGGGTCGGGCTGCTGGGCGCGATGGTCGCCGCCCGCGACGGCAAGCTGCTCTCGCTCGCGACCGGCACGTTCCTCCCTGAAGGCCACATCCGATCGGCCGCGATGGTGGTGGCCGCCATCGTCGGCGCGGCGGTGAGCACCATTCTGGCGTCCGGCGGCGTGGCGCTGGTGCAGACGGAGCGCCTCTCCGGCACCATCATCGCTGCGGGTGTGCCGGCCTGGGCGGCGCAGGTGATCTGGCCGATCGCCTTCGGCGCGATTGCCGCGCGGCTGGTCTGGCGCGCGTCGCCGGTGTGGAAGGGCCGCGCGCTTGCCGGGAGTGGCATAGCGCTGGGCCTCTGGCTCGCGATCAACCCTGAGGTGCTCGAGCTGCAGCCCGCGTGGCCGGCCATCATCCTGATTGCCGCCGCCGCGGCGCTCGGCGCACCGATCTTCGTGCTGCTCGGCGGGGCGGCGGTCGTCCTGTTCATGGTGCAGGGCAGCAAGCCGATCGTTCCCCTCATCGCAGCCTACGCGCAGCTGACGTCGCCGACGATGGCGACGATTCCGCTGTTCACGCTGGCGGGCTTTCTGTTCGCGGAAGGCCGCGCGTCAGATCGGCTGCTCCGGCTGTTCCGGGCGTGGTTCGGCTGGATCCCGGGCGGAACGGCCGTCGTGACCGCGCTCCTCTGCGCTTTCTTCACGGCCTTCACCGGCGGATCCGGGGTGACGATCCTCGCGCTTGGCGGCCTGCTCTTCCCCGCGCTCCTGGCGGATCGGTACTCCGATCGGTTCTCCCTCGGGCTTCTGACGGCGTCCGGATCGCTGGGCCTGCTGTTTCCGCCGGCGCTGCCGCTCATCCTCTATGGGATCGTGGCCAACATTCCGATCGAAGATCTCTTCGTCGCGGGCATTGTGCCGGGCCTCCTGATGCTGGGACTCATGGCCGCGCTCGGCGTCCGCGAGGGGTTGGCGACAGGGGCCAAGCGCGCGCGATTCAATATCCGCGAGGCGCTGGCGGCGTTATGGGTGGCGAAATGGGAGCTGTTGCTTCCCGTCGTGATCCTCACGTCGCTGCTGGGCGGGCTAGCGACGGCCGTGGAATCAGCGGCCCTTGCGGCGCTCTATGCGTTCGTGATCCAGAGATACATCCACCGAGATCTCCCCGGGACGAGCGCCGTGGTCCGCACGGTGGGCGAGTGCGTGGCGTTGGTGGGCGGCGTGTTGATCATCCTGGCCGTCGCCGTCGGTCTGACCAACTATCTCGTCGACGCGCAGGTGCCGGCGCAGCTGATTGCGTGGACGGAGGCCAACGTGCACGCGCGGGCGATCTTCCTGCTGGGCCTCAACGGCCTGCTGTTGGTGGTCGGCTGCTTGATGGACATCTTCTCCGCGATTGTCGTGGTGGTTCCCCTCATCGTGCCAATTGCCTCGCTCTTCGACGTGGACCCCGTGCATCTCGGGATCATCTTCATCGCGAATCTCGAGCTGGGATATCTCACGCCGCCTGTGGGCCTCAACCTGTTTTTGTCGGCCTACCGTTTCAACCGGCCTGTGCTGGAAGTGGCGCGCGCCTCGCTGCCGATGCTGGTGATTCTTGCCATCGGCGTGCTGCTGATCACGTACGTGCCGTGGATGACGTCAGGGCTGTTGGAGCTCGTGCGCTAGCGTCGCCACGCTCAGGCGGTGTCGGACATCTCCTGTCGCGACGCGCGAGGTCACGCCGCCCTTCGACTATCGCTCAGGGCGTCCTGAGCTTGCCGAAGGACGGAAAACGTGCAGGACGGCCGCGCCAGCCGCCTAACCGCGAGCGTCGCGCCATCAGCGTTCGCTCTGCGAACGCCGCTCCGTTGAAGGTGCACAACGAGCTGAAAATCCGATCGGCGCTCCTGCTCGCGGATTTCTCAGCCGCCTGCACGTTTTCAGATCGTTGATGTTTGGTCAGCGTGACTCGAAGCGTCGTGACAGGAGATGTCCGGCACCGCATCTTGGAGCTCGAGCGATGCCACTCAGATGCCATTCAGGCGAAGCGCGCGAGCGCCGCGTCGAACGCGTCATACGCCGCGCGATCGAACAGCACGAACCGCACCTCCACGACGCGCGTCGTGGCGCCGCGGACGGCCGCGATCGCAACCGCCGCGGCTTCCGCGACCGGGTATCCATAGACACCGGTCGAGATGGCTGGAAAGGCCACCGATGTCGCCCCCATCTCGTCGGCGACCCGCAGCGATTCGATGTGGCACGAGGCGAGCAGCGCGGAGCGATCTTCCCGTGACGAGTACACGGGTCCGACGGTGTGAATCACCCACCTGGCCGGTAACCGGCCGGCGGTGGTCGCCACGGCGTGACCGGTCGGCAGCCCGTCCGGATACCGTTCCGCGCGCAAGCGTCTGCATTCTTCGAGAATCGACGGGCCACCCCGACGGTGAATGGCGCCGTCCACGCCGCCTCCGCCCATCAACGACGAGTTGGCGGCGTTGACGATCGCGTCGACTTTCTGTTCGGTGATGTCGCCCTGCAGCAGCACGATGTTCGGCATCTAAGATAGCGTGCGGCTCCGCCCCACCCCCCGGCTCGGGCGCTTGCGGGGACCCGCGCATCCGCTCCCTCCACCGAATTCGAGCCGGATGTCGCGAACGGCTCTACGCCCCGCGCCGCTCCCTCGCAGGCGCGCTGTGCGCGCCTAGCCCGTTATGCGGCTTGGCTTGGCCGCGGTCGCGAACGTAAAGAATTGGTCGTTTCGAGCCGCATAACGGGCCATTATCGGCGACGCGAACGGCGCGTGCGAGAGGCCCGGGCAGGCGTGACCCGCCGGCGTGCTGTGACCGACCGCGTTCGACGA
>JACQTH010000380.1 GCA_016210935.1 Acidobacteriota bacterium
CGAGCGTCCCGATAGGCCTCACGGCCCCGCTCGATCGCCTGCCCGACGTGCTGCTTCTGGCGCTCGAGTATCTCCCTGGCCTGCCCCGCCAGCTCGTTCGCGCGATCCCGTCCTTCCCGAGCCTTCTCGCTCAGCAGCTCGCGCGTCTGCTTCCCTGGGGCCGGCGCAAACAACAACGCCACGGCGGCGCCGGCAAAGGCGCCAAGAATGAACGCCGTCAGAACCGCGCTTGCTCCGTTGTCTTTCGCCATAGATGCCTTCCGATCTGTTAGAACAAACTGACCTTCACGTTGAGGTACTTCCGCGGGTCCTTTCGAATATCGCTGACCAGACTGCGCAACTCGCTGGCCGCGGCATTCATGTTCTCATATAACTGCTTGTCCCGCATCAGCCGGCCCATCGTACCGCCGCCCTGGTTGATGTCCGTCACCAGCGCGTCGAGCCGCGCGGCCACCGATTCGAAGCGTTTGTGCAGCGCTTCATCGGTCATCAGTTTGCCCAATGTCCCCTCCCCTTTGGTCAGTCGGCCCGAAATCGCTTCGAAGTTGCTCGTCGTGGCCGACAGCGTCCGGGCGAACGTGTCGTCGCGCAGGAGCCGCCCAAGGCTGCCCTCCCCGGCATTCAGCCGGGCCGTGACCGTCTCGAGATGCTTCAGAGACGCCTCGAGCGCCCGATAGGCCGCCGGGTCCTGGATGAGGCGTCCCAGCGTGCCGCGGCCGCGGTTCACGTTGCGGGTCACGGCTTCGGCCGCCGCGATGAAGGCTTCCAGCTCCCGATACAGTTGTTCGTCCGTGAAGAGCTTCCCGATGGTGCCCCGCCCGCTCCGGATGTCGCGAAACAACGCGGTCGCCTCCGCGAGGCCGCGATTCGCGGAGGCCGCCACGTCGGTAAACGCGACGGCCGGCGGCCCGCCGGGCAGGTATTCCCAATCCCGCAGCGGCCGGCCCCGGGTCGACGCGGTGATATCGATGACCGCCTGCCCGAGCAGCGACAACGACCCGATGACCGCTCGTGACTCCGTGGTCACCCTCGGCATCATCGAGTTGTTCAGGGTCATAATGGCCTCGATTTGCGCCCCGGCGAATTCGAGATCCTCGACCGACCCGACTTCCATCCCCGCCACCCGTACCGGCGCTCCCGGCTTCAATCCGACCGCATCCGGGAATCGCGCCTTCAAGTGGTACTGCTGCCAGAAGAACCCGCCCTGCCCACTCAACAGAAAGATGGTGACCGCGGCGATGACGATCGCCACCACGGCCAGAATGCCGATCTTGAGCTCGGAAAACGCCAGCGAACGCGTGCGAGGCATGAGTGGAATCCCTTTCTTCCGTTATGAGAGAAACGCCTGGAGATAGTCGTCCCGTGAACCGCGCAGCTCGCTGGCGTGTCCTTCGAAGACCAGCCGCCCCTCCCGAAGCATCACGAACTCGGTTTCTTCCGCTTTCTCCGGCGCGGCCTTCATGATGCGAAATCCATTGCGCGGATCACGAACCGCCTCGTGTTCGGCCACGTAGAAGGCGTCCCGCAGCTGGTGGGTGACGAGGATGGAGCTGACGTGCTCGAGGTCGCGCAGCTTGACGATTTCGATGTCCACCGTGCACGCTGTCATCGGGTCCAGACCGGTCGTCGGCTCGTCATAGAGCAATACCCTCGGACGCGCGGCCATGGCTCTCGCGATCGCCACGCGCCGGCGCTGGCCGCCGGACAACTCCGACGGCATGCGATCGATGAACTCCGCGAGACCGACGAACCCCAGCACCTCGCGCACCCGGGTATCGACGTCCTCGAGCGGCATTCGCGTCTGCTCGTACAGCTTGAACCCGACATTCTCCCGAACCGTCAGCGAGTCGAAGAGCGCGCCTTCCTGAAACACCATCCCGAGGTGTTCGCGAACGTCCATCAGCTCGTCCTCGGACATCTGGTCCACCCGCCTGCCGTCAACGCGGATGACTCCACCGTCCGGCCTGATCAGTCCGAGAATCAGCTTCAGCATCATCGATTTGCCCGCGCCGCTCGCGCCGAGCACGATCTTCGTGTGCCCCGGCATCAGCGTGAAGCTGACATCCCGCAGGACGTCCACCTCGTCGAAGGCGAGTTGGACATGATCGAATTCGATGGCGGGAACTTCTTGATCCATGGATGTCGGGCGACGCGAGCGACCCCGGAGCTTACGTACCGTGGTCGCAGGACTGCGGCTGGCAACTCATACGAGCTCCGGAATCAATAGAGCAAATAGACCAGCAGATTGGTCACGAAGAAGTCGAC
>JACQTH010000050.1 GCA_016210935.1 Acidobacteriota bacterium
CTCGTAGGCGATGTCGAGCTCGTCGGACATGATCTGCCGGAACGCGGTGCCCGTTCCCTGTCCCAGGTCGGTCTTTCCCACGAAGAACGTCGCTGTGTTGTCCTCGCGGATGACGATCCACGAATCGAGCTGCCGGAAGTCCGGGTCAGGGTACGGACCCGGCGCCTGGGCCGCCGCGGCCATGAACGGATCGCCGGAGGCCACGCACGTGGCGCCGACGCTCACGACGAACAGGCCCGAGGTCTTGAGGAAATCCCTGCGCGAGGTTCTGCCGCTTCGTCGGGTTTCGGCGTCTTCGACCTCTTTCGGGATTCTGGTGAACGGGGTCATACGCCCACCTCCCTCTCGGCTCCGATCGAGTCGAGGCCTCCGGTGTGGGCCGAAGCTTTCGCTTCGGGGCGCGCGCCCGCCATCGCTTTCGCGGCACGCTTGATGGCGGCCTGCACCCGGTAATACGTCATGCAGCGGCACAACGTGCCCGACATCCACTTGCGGATCTCCGCATCGCTGGGATTCGGATTGCGATCCAGCAGGACCTTCGCCATCAGGATCTGCCCGTTCTGACAGAAGCCGCACTGGGGCACCTGCTCGTCGATCCAGGCCTGCTGGACCGGATGCAGCGCCCCGCCGTTGGCGAGCCCTTCGAGCGTCGTGATGTCGGCACCCTGCACCGTGGAGACCGCTCTCACGCACGATCGAACAGCTTCACCTTTGATGATGACCGTGCACGCCCCGCACTGGCCAAGGCCGCAGCCGAACCGCGGGCCGTGCAGGTCGAGGTCGTTGCGCAGGACATAGAGGAGTGGAGTCGACGGATCGATGTCGAGGGCGTGGGTTTTGCCGTTCACCCTCAATGTGATCTTGGCCACGTCTGACGTCCTCCAGTCAAGCGAAGCGCCGCCTCAAACCGACCAGCGCCGCTTCGCTAGAGATCACGAGGCTTTATTCAATAGCCCCACTACGCGGGGGCTAGCCGTGCTTGGGCAACCAGAATGTGACCGTTTCGTACACATTCTGGCGGTTCAAGCACGGCTAGCGAGCGCCCATTATAGATGGCGCGAAGGCTCAGGGAATCACGTATTCAGATGCCGCGCCAGGAATGGGATCCCGCGCCTCCCCCAGAACGAGTGGTCGCCAGGGAACACTTCCTGTTCGATTCGATCCGTCGCGCCGAAGACGCCGTAGATTTCCCGCACCTGCGTGAAGCTCTCGATACTGGCCTGAATGGGAAAGATGTTGTCTTGCTCCCCGGATTCGACGAAGAACGGCCGCGGCGCGATCAGGCCGGCGACGTCGGACATCTCGGCCCAGTTCAAGATTCCCGGAACAAAGTTGTCGATGCAATGGGTGATGCTGGCGATGCTATCTCGAAAGGTGTTGAGATAGCCGCTCACCAGCGCGACATGGATGCGCGGTTCGAGCGCCGCGGCAAAGAGCGTGGCCGTGCCGCCGCCTGAGATCCCCATGCAGCCGATGCGGTTCGAATCCAGTTCTGGACGCGTGGCGATGTAGTCAATCGTCCGTTTGATGTCCCAGACGCGCCAGCCGATCAACGTCTGGCCAAACATCAACGCCGCGCCGGCCACCGGGTCGCACGCCTTCTGCGAGAGGCTCCGTCGCGCGTTGCGCGGATCGCGCCGGCAGCCGAAGCCCATCGGCCGGTGAGTGGGCCGATGTATGGCGGCTGACCCGGCGCTTGCGCCGGCGTGTGCGCGTTTGTCCGGACGGCGTGCACCACGGCCAGGCCAGCGACAAGGCGACCCAGTTCACGACGGGATACTTCGCGCATTCGGATTGCCTCCTCTCGACGCGCGCTACCAAAGTGTCCGCACGACGCCGCTCTTCCGGAGGGGTCGATCAGATGTCATGAGGATCAGGTCATGGACACGCGCCGTGGCCGCCACGAGCCTGTCCGCCGGGTCACGTGGAAACGAGGACCCGAGCTGTTGCGATTCGATCGCCACATCGACTGTGAGGGGGAGCACCTCCAACTGCGGCGACGAGGCGGCCCTCCGGAGCCACCGCGGCCACGGCCCAGAGCCTTCGTCGACCACGACTCTGCCGTCGGCGAGGTGCCACGCGGCCTCCGTCAGCGAGATCGCCGCGATTCCGACATGCTCCTCCGCGGGAACTGCAGCCAACGCCGCGCGGGCGCGCCCGCTCAGACGCGGATGATCCAGGACCCACCACAGCCACGCCTGCGTGTCCAACAGGTATTTCAAATGGGATCCTGAAACCAGTCGTCGGGGGCGGCGATCGGCGCCTCGATATCGCCTCGGATCTCCGCCGTCCCGGCGAGGCAGCCCAGCCCGATGGCGCGTTCGGTCTTGGTCGTGATGGGCACGATCTTGGCGACCTCGCGATCCCGGTTGAGGATGACGACTGTCTCGCCGCTCGCCGCGCGCCGGATGAGCTCGCTCGCCCGGTCGCGAAACTCTCCGATCTTGACCTTTTTCATGTTGCCAACAATGTAGCCAAGTTAGTTGGCCATGTCAATATCCGCGATGCGCGGCCGGCGCATGGCGCGCACGGGCCGTTTCCCACCATGCTTGTAAGCCCATACCGTGGCTGATCGCCAGCGGCGTCGGCGTAACAGGAAGGCGGGATGTTGGAGATCGCGGCCGCAAGGGTGGTACAGTGACCCGCATGCCGGTCTCCGACACCACGCTCCGTATCCTGTCCGCGGACGCTGTGCTCGCGCAGTTGAGCGCGCTGCGCGCGCGGCAGCCCGTCAAGTACTGGGCCTTCTATTCGAGCCAGCTTGGCGGCATCGTCACCGATCCTGCGCTCATGGTCATCCCGTTCGATGACCACATGGTGCACCGCGGGCACGGCATCTTCGATACCGCGGGACTCGTGGGCGGGAAGATTTACGATCTGGAAGCCCACCTCGATCGCTTTCTACGCTCGGCAGAGCAGTCCAAGCTTCCACCTCCATGCGCGCGGGAGGAGATCCGCGACATCATTATCAGGACCACCGCTGCGAGCGGCAGGCGTGACGGCTCGATTCGCTACTGGCTCTCCTCCGGGCCGGGCAGCCTGGAGCTGACGCCCGCGGCCGGCGCCAAACCCGGCTTTTTCGTCATGGTGTTCGCCGGCCTCGAATATCCGGAACGCTGGTACACCGAAGGGGTGCGCGTCATCACTACGACGTATCCCATCAAGCCGCCGCTCTATGCGATCACCAAGACCACCAACTACCTTCCCAACGTTCTGATGCAGATGGAGGCCAAGGAGGGTGGATTCGACAATGGCGTCTTCATCGATCCGGCCGGCCACGTCGGGGAAAGCTCGAACATGAACGTGGCGTTCGTGACGCGGGACCGCGTGTTCAAACATCCGAAGTTCGACCACATCCTCTCAGGCTGCACGTCGCGTCGCCTGCTGGAGCTCGCCCCGGCGTTGAAAGATCGTGGTCTCGTTGCCGGCATGAGCGTGTGCGACATCCCCGTGGCCGAGGCGCGCGCCTCGCGCGAGATGCTGCTCATTGGCAGCTCGGTGAAGGTGGCACCCATCGTCCAGTGGGACGCGCAACCGATTGGCGACGGGAAGCCGGGCCCGGTCGCGACAGCGCTCCTTCAGCTTCTCGAGGATGACATGCGGACGGGCGATCGCTTGATCGACGTGCCGTATTGAGCGTTTGGGCGATTCGGGCGCATGAACTCAACGATTGCCTCTGTCCTCCAACAGGACGGTGAGGTACCGCCCCCTTGTTCCCCGCTTCAGCGCCGGCTTGATGCGTCCGGCACCCACCTGCGGCCCTCGATGGGCAAGCGGGACCCGGGCCGGACTCAACTGGGCGACCGGCACGTTGTGACGTGTGATCACGATCGTGCTGCCGGATTCGACTTCCGCGACCAGCGCCGAGAGCCTCGCCTTAAGGTCCTGAATCGAGACCTGCTTCATGACCATTTAATTAATTCAGGCGCATTCGGCCCATAAGTATGGCCATTTCTTACCCGACGAATCTCCCCAAGCGACCGAGCGCGTCGTCCCATTGCCGGGAGATGATCTCCAG
>JACQTH010000376.1 GCA_016210935.1 Acidobacteriota bacterium
CGCTAGCCGTGCTTGCACGGCCAGAATGTGTACGAATAGGCCACATTCTGGTTCACCAAGCACGGCTAGCCCCCGTGTAGCGGGGCTATTGAATAAAGCTTCGTGATCTAGCGAAGCGTAGCTGGTCGGTCTGAGGCGAAGCTTCGCTAGACATCTTCTAAAGCCGATTCCCTTCCGACTGAGGCAAGTTTCGGCTTTAGAAGCTGTCTTAGCGGCCGCTCCGCGGCCGCCTAGTAACGAAGGTTCGCCGTACACCGCGGGCCTGTCACTCGGCGGTTTGAGGCGAAGCTTCGTTACCACTCTGTGGAAGAAGCCTGCTCTGCGCATTACGGTAGTCCTTTCGTTAGCCGTGCTTGCACGGCTCGAATGTACGCTAGGGCGTCACCTGCCGTGCAAGCCCGGCTTAGGCGCAGCCGCCTTGCGGCTGCGCAACCCTAGTAACGAAGCTTCCTGCAATGTCGCTGTCACGCTTGTCTCACACATCCTGAGGCGAAGCTTCGTTACTCAATGATGAACATGAATGGCCATGCCGATGAACACGGCCGACAGAAGCGTGAACACATAGGCCTGGACCAGCACGACGATGATCTCGAGGCCGGAGATCGCCACCGCGAGGGGGACCGAGACGGCCAGCCCGACGCCGATCCCGGCAATCGCCCGCCCGAACATTTCGGCGAACAGGAAGACGAACGACAGGATCGCAAGAATCGCGATGTGGCCCCCCGTCATGTTCGCCGCAAGTCGCATCGTCAGGGCGAAGGGGCGAACGAACATCCCCATGATCTCGATGGGAATCAGCAGGAAGTAGAGCGGCCACGCGAGGCCGGGCGGCGCGAGATTCTTCCAGTGCTGCAGGAACCCGTGCGCGATCGAGCCGGCCGCGATGATCGCGCCGAACGTGACGGTCGCAAGGCCCGCGGTCACGTTGAAATTTGCCGTGGCCGTCGTGCCGCCGTGAAGCACGCGGTTCAGGAACGACTCGTGATCCGTGTGCAGCACGAAGCGATCGAGGAGCCCGACCACCTCGAAGATCGGGATCAAGCCGATCGCGTTGGCGCACAGGATGAAGATGAAGAAGGTCAGGATCAGAGGCGTCCAGGTAGTCACCCACTTCCGCCCGACGTTGGGCTGCACGATCGAGTCGCGCACGAACTCGACGACGGCTTCGAGCCCATTCATGGGGCCCGATGGCACCAGCCGACCCTGTCGCAGGTACCGGCGCACGAGCCACGTCACGGACGTGAACACGAATGCCGCGACCAGCCACAGCATCAGCACGTGTTTGGTGACGGAAAAGTCGATGCCGAAGATCGTCGGCAGATGGATCAGCGGGTGATCGACACCGGTGTTCGAGATGTGCTCGATGATGACCTTGCCGGCATTGAACCGCTCGGCCTCGACCGGTGACGCGGCGTGCTGCGCGTGCTCCTGCACGGCGGTCAAGGCAGGCGTGAATGACATTGTTTGAATGGCGGGGACCCGCTCATCCGCGCAATCGAGCGAATTCGAGCCGGGTCCCTCGCACGGCTCTACGCCCCGCGCCGCTCGTCGCGGCGAACATGGGTCACGGACAACCGCGATAACGCACGGGCCTCGATGAACAGCAACAGGATGAACGAAACCGTAAAAGCGATCACGAACGGAACCGGTCGAAGTCGCAGCACGGACACCACGATGATGACGTACGCGCCGAAGAAGATCATCTTCGCGCCGAACAGCTTCAGTATCACGCTCGTGAGGCGCGCCGGATCGCGGCGGCTCGTGCGCTGCAGCAGCAGCCACGAGCCCGCGGCCGACACGAGCGGACCCCCAATTCCGAGGAGGACTTCAGCCAAATGAACCTTCGTCGAGAACCGCCGTCGAGAACCTTCGTGAAGAATCTCCGTCCGAACCTTCGTCGAGAGCCTTCGTGAAGAACCATCGTCAGCGAGGCCAGACGATCTTCGCCAGCTCATAAAACCCGACGATCACCCCCAGAATCAGGCCACCGAACATGAACCACGGGCCGGTCGCGAGCCATCGATCCAGCACATAGCCGACGCCGCCCAGCAGCACGATAGCTCCGATGAGCGTGTAGCCGGCCACCGCCGCCGGGCCGGAGCGGCGGATGTTGTCCTGAAGCGCCTTGAGAGACCGCGACAGGAAGAGGTTGCGGTCATCTTC
>JACQTH010000079.1 GCA_016210935.1 Acidobacteriota bacterium
CGTAAACGGCGGCGCGAGCACGATCTCCACAGCGTCTTCGTCCTTGACCGCGGCGCGGAACTCCTTCGCATAGAAGACGGCTTCCTGCACCGTTTTGTACATCTTCCAGTTCGCGGCGATGAAGGGTAGGCGCATGGCTATTCAGCCTTTATTTGATTTGCGATGGGGCCCCACCCCCATCGCCTACCACGGCTCGCTTGCGCTCGCCGCGCTGATTCGAAACGACGATCCGCTTAGTGCACGTCTATCTGCTCAGGGCAGCGACGCCGGGAAGCGTCCGGCCGCCGAGAAATTCCAGCGACGCGCCGCCACCGGTCGAAATGTGCGTAATCCGATCGGCCACGCCCGCCCGCGTGACCGCCGCGATGGAATCTCCGCCTCCGATAATCGCGTCCCCCTTTACAGACGCCACTGCACGCGCGATCGCATTGGTGCCCTCATCGAACGGCGGAACCTCGAACACGCCCATCGGCCCGTTCCAAACCACGGTGCGCGCCTCCGCCAGGATGGAGGTGTAGCTTCTCACCGTCGCCGGACCGATGTCGACTCCCTTGCGATTCCCAATCGCGGGATCGCCGATCTTCAGGACCTCATGTGGCGCCCCTCGTTCGATCCGGTCGGTCACCACATGATCGACGGGCAACTCGAGCCGGCGGCTGTCGCCGGCGGCCTGACGGGCGACCTGGCGGGCCGCCTCGAGCTTGTCGTCTTCGACAAGGGAGGTGCCGACGGGCACGCCATGCGATTTGAAAAAGGTATACGCCATCGCGCCCCCAATCAGGAGCGCATCGACTTTGCCAAGCAGATTCCGGATCACCTCAATCTTGTCCGAGACCTTGGCGCCGCCGAGGATCGCGACGAACGGACGCACGGGCGAGGCCAGCGCGTCACCGAGATGCTTGAGCTCCTTCTCCATCAGGAGCCCCGCCGCCGACGGCTTCACATGCTTCGTGATCCCTTCGGTCGAGGCGTGCGCACGGTGGCTCGCGCCAAACGCGTCGTTGACGTAGATATCCGCGAGGGCGGCAAGCTGGGCCGCAAAGGCGGGGTCGTTCTTTTCCTCCTCCGCATGAAACCGTAGGTTCTCGAGCAGCACCAGGCGGTGACCGTCACGTTCCGCCTCCTCAACGGCCTTCCGGGCCGGCTCGCCCACGCAGTCCGTGGCGAACGTGACCGGACGATTGATGAGCTGCGACAGCCGCTCGGCAACCGGTCGCAGGCTCATGGCGGGATTCGGTCTGCCCTTGGGCCGTCCGAGGTGGGACGCGATGATGACGGTCGCCCCGCGATCGAGCGCCAACTGGATGGTCGGGAGCGGCTCGCGGATGCGCGTGTCGTCCTGGATGACGCCATCCTGGAGCGGGACGTTGAAATCCTCGCGCAGGAACACGCGTCGACCCTTCAGGTCCAGATCGCGGATGGAACGCGCAGGCATGGGGGTTGCTAAAACCCTCGTCTCGCGATCAGGCCCACCAGATCCACGCACCGGCTCGAGTAGCCCCATTCATTGTCGTACCACGACAGCGCCTTGACGAAATCGCCGTCGATGACCTTGGTGTACGGGGCGTCGAGGATCGACGAGTGGCTGTTGCCCTTGAAGTCGATCGAGACGAGCGGCTCGTTCGAGTACTGCAGGATGCCTTTCAGGGCGCCGTTCGCCGCCTCCTCGAACGCCGCGTTGACCTGTTCCGCCGTGACCTGTTTGTCGAGCAGTGCGGCCAGATCCACGACCGAGACGTTGGGTGTGGGGACCCGCATCGCGATTCCATCCAGCCTGCCTCTCAGCTCAGGCAGCACTTCCGCGACCGCAATCGCCGCGCCCGTGGTCGTCGGGATCATCGACAACGCGGCCGCCCGCGCCCGGCGAAGATCCTTGTGCGGCAGGTCGAGCAGCTGCTGATCGTTCGTGTAGGAATGGACCGTCGTCATCCACGCCTTTCGAATGCCGAACCGCTCGTGCAGCACCTTGGCCATGGGGGCGAGGCAGTTCGTCGTACAGGAGGCGTTCGAGATGATGTGATGCTTCGACGGATCGTAGGCGCCGTCGTTGACGCCGAGCACGACCGTGACGTCGGGCTTCTTCGCGGGCGCCGTGATGATGACCTTTTTTGCCCCCGCCGCCAGGTGCTTCGCGGCGTCGTCTCGGTTCGTGAACAGGCCCGTCGACTCGAAGACGATATCCACGCCAAGGTCCTTCCAGGGAAGCTGGGCGGGATCCCGCTTCGAGAG
>JACQTH010000393.1 GCA_016210935.1 Acidobacteriota bacterium
CTAATAACTGAAGAAGAACACCAGATCGATGCCGGCGCGTTCGACGCGCCGGAAGATCTGGCGCGTCGCGGCGAGCCCCTGCGCACCGGTGGCATCGAGCCGCAGGAAATCGGTCAGCTGCTGTTCGACGCCCACTTCGGTCGACGAGGCCGGACCGAAGCGCTGCGTCACCCTGAGGAACGTCGATCGGCCGATCCGCTGACCGACGGTAACCGAGGCGCCGCCTCCTTCCAGGTCCGACGGCGGCTGAATATCCAGGAGATCGAGCTCCAGCGCGCGCCCGAGCTCGCGCGTCAGCCGGCCGGCGGCAAACCCGTATCCCAGCGCGGCCGCCTGTTCGGCCAGCGACGCCCGCTGGCCGGCGCCCAGCTCGTTGGCCGGCTGGTTGAAGGCGATGAGCGAAAGAATATCCATCTGTTCGAGCGGCGGCTGACTCGACAGCGTCAACTCCGGCGTTCTCAGCGTCCCCCCGATGTGGACCTGCGCCGCGATTCCGGAGATCTCCCGCCGCGCCGTGATGTTCAGAACCGGGTCGATCTCTTCGAGCCCGACGAACCGGATGACGCCGTCGCGAAGAATGTCGAACCTCCGCCCCTGAAACGCGTACGTGCCGCGAACGGTGTTGATGGTCCCGATGATCCTGGGCTTCACCCCCGCGGCTTTCCGGATCGAGATGTCGCCACCCACCATGGCTTGAATCTCGCCCAACCCAATCAGGGCCGATTCATCCGTCTGCAGGTCCGTGCCTCGCAACGACAGATTGTTGGGCATGGTAAAGCGGATGTCGGCCTCGACGTTCTTGAACAACGCCGCAGCCGTGAGGGGCGGCGGCGCCGGCTGGTCCGGGCGGATGGCCTCTGCCGGCTGCGACACGCGAGGGGGGCTCACCACCACCTGACCGGGGATGCTTGGCGTGACGGACGGCGAGGTCACCGGCTTGCTGATCGGCACCGCTTCCGGCAGCGTGCTGAAGTCAAACGGATCGGGAGGCGGCTGAAACGCTGCCGGTCGGCGAACAATCCTCAGGACCTCGTCGACGTTGACCGAGCCGTCGGTCAACTCCACCTGGCCCCGAAGGCGCGGATTGAGGAGGTCGCCACTAATCTGAAGCAGCATGTCCAGCTTGAGGTCGGCAAGCTGGTTGTCGACGATCTCGAACCGCTGGGCCTCGACCAGGAGATTGAGGTTGCCGACCTGCCGTTCGTGAACGGCCAGCTCCCCCGAGAGCCGCAACCGGCGATTGTGTTCGTCGATCGCCTCGAAGCGCGTGATCCGCACGAGGTCGGGCTCGAAGTTCAGGCGCACCTGGATGCCGTGATAGGCCACCGCCGTCGGCACGACCGTGAAGGCGCCATCGGTCAGCTCCAGGAAGCCATCTAAATGCGGATCGCGCAACGTACCGTGCACGTGGGCGTCCAGCTTCGCCGAACCGCTCGTGTTGCTGAGGCGGTGGGTGAACGCATCCAGAACGGCCAGATCAACGTTCTCGCTCTCGACGTGCAGGTCCATCTGGGGCCCCAACAGGGCGTGCTCACCCGCGGGCGCTCGTCGCGCCTTCTCGCTGAAGAGCGCGAGCGGCAGACGCCCCTTCACCGTCAGGCCGGCGCCGGGCATCTGATCGAGCACGCCGTCCACCAGCAGGACATCACCCTGCTGCTGGATATCGGCGCGCGCTGATCGGAAGGTATAGCCACCGATCCCGCCGTTCTCGAGGGCGAACCGCCCCTCGATGAACGGCTGCGCCACATTCCCGGTGAGACGCGCCGACGCCGTCAGTCGCCCCTGAAGCCGGCGCTTCAGCAACAGAATCGTATCGATTGGCGCAAGGTCGACGTTGGTCGTTTCGATCCGTAACCCTGGTTGCCCGGTCCCAAATCCACCGTCGACCGACAGCCGCTGATCGCCGCCCGGTCCTACGAGTGCCAGCCGATCGATTTCGAGCCGATCGAGGCCATAACGAATAGCCGGACGCGCGTCAGGGGCCAGCATCCACTGCACGTCGCCCGACGCGATGCTGAAGGCGTTGAAATGGACCTCACGATGATCCGGATGCAGCGTCAGGCTGCCGGTCGATTGCACCTGGCGGCCGGTTTCGACCACGTCCGCCTCGAAATCGAGCCGCTGCTCCGCGTAGCCCGTGACTGCTTTCACGTCGCTGATGGTACGGTCGCCGATAGCAACGGCCGTGGCGTGTGTGTCCGCGCGAACTGCCAGTCGACTCCTAGACAGCTCGGGGAGCGTCAGCTCGTAGCGGCTCTCGAGCGTGCTCGCCCGATAGTCGTCGTACCGAACATGGTTGCCCTTCACCTGACCCGTCGCCGTCAACTCGGAGGCGTTCCCGGTCAGGCGTCCGCTGGTCTGCACGGCCCCCGCA
>JACQTH010000385.1 GCA_016210935.1 Acidobacteriota bacterium
CCGATCCCCGATCCCCGATCTCTATTCCCCCCAGTCCTCTTCTTCCTTCGGGGCGTAGTCGAGCTTGACGGGGCTTGTCCCCTTCACTTCGAATTCCGTTCCGCAATCGGGACAGTCGACGATCTCTCCCTCTTCGACGTCGTCGCCGAGATCGATTTCCGCATCGCACTCGAGGCATTTCGGCATGATGTCCTCCACCGAGTAGGCAGCGGCAAGTGGTCAGTGGCCAGAATAGCGTCTTGGGGTTGCTGGCCACTGGCTACTGGACATTGGCCACTTTAGCTGAAATCAGACCGCAAATGCGACGCGCGCGCTTGCGCCTGCGTGCGCCCGGACGCTAAAATCCGGTTCATCGTGCGCCATTCCGACGAGTTCGACATCGTCGCCATCGGCGCCGGCCCGGCCGGCGCGACGGCATCGTATCTGCTGGCGCGGTGGGGGTATCGCGTCGCGCTCGTGGAGCGGACGCGGTCGCGGCGCGGGCTGGCGGAATCGCTCCCGCCGAGCGCCACGCGCGCATTCCAACGATTCGGTCTCGGCGACGTTCTGCGCAGCCGTCACGTGCTCGAGGCCACGGGCAACACCAGTTGGTGGGATTCTCACGAATGCCGACCCGAGGTGTTCAAGGCGCCGGGCCACCAGATTCATCGGCCAGGATTCGACGCGGCTCTCGCGTCACGGGCGCGTCAGTCTGGTGTGGTGATGAAGGCGGGAACCGCCATCAAACGGGTCAAAGCCGGCCAGGATGAGGCAGAGATCGAATGGCGGTCTGACACAGGCCGCGCGGGATTGTGGCGTGCCCGGTTCGTGCTCGACTGCTCGGGCCGCGCGGGCGTCATCGCGCGCCGCGGCTTTCGACGGTCCCCGGTTTACCACACACAGGCGCTCATCGGGCTGTGGCGTGCCCGCGATCGGTTCGCGGTACCCGACTGCGCCGACGACACACACACATTCGTCGAAAGCTACGCCGGTGGATGGGCGTGGTCGGTGCCGATCTCGCCCCGTGTTCGCACCGTGGCCCTGATGACGTCAGCTCGAGCCACAACCTATTCCGGCGAGCTGTCGCGCGCGCCGCATCATGGGGCGCTCGTCGCCGGCGCGATGCTGTCCGGCCGCCCATGGACAACGGACGCGAGCGTCTACGACTCGTCGCGTTACGCCCACGGTCCGGTGCTGCTGGTGGGAGACGCCGGGTCCTTTATCGATCCGCTTTCATCGTTCGGCGTGAAAAAGGCCATCATGTCCGCCTGGCGCGCTGCTATCGTGGTCAATACCGTCCTCCGGGACCATGAAGCCGCCGGCGAGGCGCGTTCATATTTCGACGAGGCGGAGCGGGACGTCTTCGACAGCGCGCTTCGTCAGTCACGCAGTTTCTTCAGCGGGGCGGCGGGATTCCACGGTTCCGCCTTCTGGCACGCTCGTGTCGCTGCCGTCGATGCCGCGCTCGGCGATGCGGCCCGTGACGAGCACGACAAAAAGGACGAGGAGCTGCTTCGGTCCGATCCTCGCGCCGCGCAGGCGCTTCGGCTGCTCAAGTCCGGCGCGAGCGTGGAGTTTCGACCTGGTGCGGGCGTTCGATTCGACTCTGTTGTCGAGCCGGATGGACGGACACTGGTTCGGCGAAATGCGATTGCCACAGATGCGCTGAAGCGTCCAGTCCGATACGTCGCGGGAGTCGAGCTCCCACGGCTCGTCGGGCTGGCGCCGAGGTATCGGCAGGTTCCGGATCTCTTCGAAGCCTATAATCGCGCGGCCGCGCCGGTTCACCTTCATGATTTTCTTGGCGCGCTCTCGGTGCTGATCGCCAGAGGCGCGCTGACTCAGCGGGTGCAGACATGATGAACCGACCACGATGGCTGGTCGCCGCGTTCGCCGGCATCCTGGCGCCGATCTGGATCGCGGGAGTAATCTCCTTCGCCCAAGCACCGGCAGGATCACCCGCGCCGGGAGCATCGCAGGCCCCCAAGGCGGAAGAGGAGGGCACTGGTATTCCGGTGACGAGCGACCTGGTGAAGCAGAAGTGCGGCTCCTGCCATCGATCCGACGATCGCGGGGTGATGACGCGCATTTCGTACCGCCGATCGACGCCCGAAGGATGGCAGGAGACGATTCGGCGGATGGTCACGCTCAACAGCGTGACGCTCGAACCGCAGGAAGCGCGCGAGATAGTGGCCTACCTCGCCAATCATCACGGGCTCGCACCGGAGGAGGTGCGCCCTGCCGCGTGGGAGGTCGAGCGGCGGCTCATCGACTTCAAGTACGAAGCGGACCGGGACACGGAAAACGTCTGCATCAAGTGCCATTCGCTCGGCAGGGTGTTGCTGCAGCGGCGTACCAGGATCGAGTGGGAGCTGCTGATCGCCATGCATCGCGGGTACTACCCGCTCGTCGACACCCAGGCCTTCCGTCGCGGTGGGCCGCCGCAACGTGAGCCCGGACCGGATGGACGTCCGCCGGACAATCGTCATCCGGTGGACCGCGTGATCGATCACGTGGCGAAGACGTTCCCGCTCGTCACGCCCGAATGGTCGGCATGGTCGGCGACGATGCGCGCGCCGCGACTGGAGGGCCGCTGGGCGCTTTCAGGATACGCACCGGGTCAGGGACCGGTGTTCGGCGAAGTGGTCATCGCATCGGCCGCGGCCAGCCCGACGACGGAGAGCAGCGGAGACGGCGCCGCCTTGCCGACGTCCGATCCGCTGCGGGCGGAGTTCACCACGACCGAGCGGTACTCGTTCGCGCGCAGTGGCAAGACCGTGACGCGCAAAGGTCGTGCGGTTGTCTACACGGGGTTTCAGTGGCGCGGCCGCTCGTCAGAGGGGTCGAGCGCGCCGACGCAGCCGAGGACGCGAGAAGATCTGGTCTCGCCCGACATGCGGCAGGTGATGTCGATCGATCGCGACTGGCGATCGGCAACGGGACGCTGGTTCACGGGCGCGTACGACGAGATTGGTATCGACGTCACCCTGCACCGGCTCGGCCCGGACGGCAAGCAGATCACGCTCCTCGGATCGGCGCAGTTGCTGAGGGCCGGCGGGGGCGCGCAGACGGTGAACCTCTATGGGGCGAATCTGCCGGCCACCGTGGCGCCCGCCGATCTGAATTTCGGGCCCGGCATCAGTGTGACACGTGTCGTCAGCGCGGAGCCGGACGCTGTCTCGGTCGAAGTCGAGGTCGCGCAGAATGCGCCGGTCGGCGTGCGCGACGTCTTCTTGTCGAGCGCGAATGGGCGCGCGTCCGTCGCCGTCTATGCGAAGATCGATGGGCTCAAGATCAAGCCGCAGGCGGGCCTGGCGCGGCTCGGCGGCGCCAACTTCCCGAAGCAGCATCAACAGTTCGAGGCCATCGCTTTCTCGAACGGCGCCGATGGCAAGCCGAACACCAAAGACGACATCGAGCTTGGCCTGGTGGATGCCGCGTGGGGGCTGGAGGAGTACAGCGCCACGTTCAATGATGACGATGTCAAGTTCGTGGGGCGGATCGACGAAGTCACCGGGCTCTTTACGCCCAACGTCGATGGACCGAACCCGCAGCGCAGCGGGAACCGGAACAATGTCGGCGACGTGTGGGTGGTGGCGACGTATTCGCCGCCGGGTGCGGCGGCCGGGTCGAAGCCGCTTCGCTCGCGCGCGCACCTGCTCGTCACCGTGCCGCTGTACCTGAACTGGGCGCTGTCTGAGGTCGCACCGCGATGACCGCCACCGCAACCGAGCCGCTGCTGGGTGTGCGCGAGATGCACCGGTTCCGGGCGGCCGGGCAGGAGTTCGTGTATCTGGTGCCGAGCGCCGGCGTCTTCGCCCTCGACCCGCCCGCCCGGGCGGTGATCGAGTCGCTCGGCGAGCGCCCGATGCGCGAGCGAGATCTGATCGGATCGTTGGGCGGTCGGTTTGCGCCCGCGGAACTGCGCGAAACGATAGGGGAGCTGGGACGAGTCCAGGCAGTTGGACCGCTCCGGCAGGCCCGCCCGGCGTCGCCGAAAGTCCTGCCGCTGACGCCGATGCCCGTCAGCACGATGGTGCTGAACGTCACCAATCAGTGCAATCTGAGCTGCACGTATTGCTACGAGTACGGCGAGGACAAGATCGTCGACACCGCCAACGGGCGCAAGCCCAAGTTCATGAGCGAGGAGATCGCGCGGCAGAGCGTCGAGCTGCTGCTGCGGGAATCGGGCCGCGCCGCCCATCTGACCTTCTTCGGCGGTGAGACGCTTCTGAACTTCCCGGTCCTGAAAAACACCATTGCGTACGGACGGCAGCGCGCCGCCGAGGTCGGGAAGAGCATCGACTTCAGCCTCACGACGAACGCCACGCTGCTTCGCCCGGACATCATCGAGTTCCTCGCGGAGAACCGCGTCGGGGTCACGATTTCGATCGACGGGCCCCGCGAGGTGCAGGACAGATTCCGTGTCTTTCATAACGGCTCGGGCAGCTACGATCTCGTGATGCCGAAAATCCGCGATCTGCTGGAGCGGCACCGCACGCGGCCGATTGGGGCGCGGGTGACGCTCACACGAGAGACGCTCGACGTCCGGCGCATCTTCCGTCACCTGACGGAGGAAGTGGGGTTCTGGGAAGTCGGGTTCGCGCCGGTCACGACGGCCTCGAATCGCGCCTATGCCATCGCGGAATCGGGGTTCGACGCGATGCTCGAACACTTCAGGGAGCTCGCGTTCGAGTTCCTCGAGTACTCGGCCACGGACCGCCATCATGGGTTTTCGAACGTCAGGGACACCATCGAGGAGATTCACAAGGGTGTGAGCAAGGCGTATCCGTGCGGCGCCGGCCTCGGCTTGTTGGGCGTGGCCACGGACGGCGACGTGGCGCTCTGCCATCGGTTTGCGGGCTCGGACGCGCACAAATTCGGCACCGTGGCGGATGGACTCGATCGCGGGGCGCAGCGCGCCTTCCTAGACGCGCATCACGTCGACGACAAGACGGACTGCCAGCGATGCTGGGCGAGGCCGCTGTGTTCGGGCGGCTGCTACCACGAGGCGCATGTGCGCTACGGCGACACGCGCCACGCGAACCTGCAC
>JACQTH010000389.1 GCA_016210935.1 Acidobacteriota bacterium
AGGGACGAACACACGGCGAGACAGCCAAGGCACCGACGAAACCTCATGGCATAACAAGGGCCTGCACCCGACCGGCGCGTATACGATGGTGACCGCCAGCGGGTGAGGCCCAACGTTATGCGCACTTGAATACGAGGGAGAGGAAACATCCGAGGGCGTTGACTCCCGCGCAAAGAATCGTCAGAACGCTCTCGATTGATCCGGCTTGCCTTTTGAACACCAATTTGGTACTTTTCCGGTTATGAACCGCACTGCTGTTGCCCACGACACGACGATTGCCCGCACGATCCGGTTTCCCGCTTCGCTCCGAGACAGGCTTGCCGCAGACGCGGATCGATGTGGGCGGAGCTTTGAAGGACAGGTGATTGCATTGCTCCGTCGGCACTACGGCGAGGACGTGGACATCGCTCCAAGCCCGTCGGACATCCTGACGCTGGCGGCGGCTAGTCTTGCTGATGTCCCAGTCTCAGACCTTCGATTGCTGACCCGAAAGCTCAGGGAGACGGAGCGCTGAGCCGATGGCTCCCGAGCCCGTCGTACTCGATACCGATACGCTGTCCGAACTGAGCCGGGGCAACACCCTCGTCAAGGCGCGTGCAGTCTCATACCTGGCCGAATTCGGGCGCCTGACGATCACTGCAGTCACTGTCTTCGAGCGCTTGCGCGGGTATCGGGCAGCCATTCGCGCGGGGAAGCCGTTTGAGCGGCAGCTCCAGGCCTTCGAAACCCTCGTTGCCACCTGCGTCGTGCTTCCCTTCGACCAGGAGGCCGCTGCTGTTGCGGCCGACATTTGGTCGGCTTCAACGCGCAGCCAGCGCCGCAAGCTTGGCGACATTCTGATTGCCGCAGTAGCTGTGTCGCGGCAGATCCCGCTCGCGACGAGAAACAGGCGGGACTTCCAACAACTCACCAAAGCGTCTGGCGTCAATCTTCGCCTCGTCGATTGGGCCGTCGTGAGGCCGAGAGAGGCTGGTGGTGCGCGCGGCGACGGCGCATAACACCCGGCTGCACCCGACGGCCGCGGAACTGTCGATGAGCGGCCGCGGGTGAGCCGGAAACGTTAGACGGCAACAGAACAGGAACGCTTGCGCAAGTGGATTCGGTACGGGTGCCTTTGGATCAGAACTTCGGGGGACGTGCGATGAAGACAATAACTGGCGGATCGTGCGCGATTCTCCTCGCACTAATACTCATAATGGACGGACACGCGCTCGACGCCGCAGTGTCGTGCGAGAGCTTGTCGTCCCTAGCGCTCCCGAGCACGTCGATTACCTTGGCCCAGATGGTGCCCGCCGGAGGATTCAGTCTGCCTGGGACGGGCCCGGCGGCGGTGCAGCAATTCAGCCAATTGCCGGCGTTTTGCCGTGTGGCAGCCACGCTGACGCCCTCTTCGGACTCTGACATCAAGATTGAAGTCTGGCTGCCCGCCGTGGCGTGGAACGGCAAGTTCCAGGCCGTCGGCAACGGCGGCTGGGCGGGAACCATCAGCTACGGTGCGCTGGCCTCCGCGCTGCAGGAGGGTTACGCGACGGCATCGACTGACACGGGACACGTCGGTGGGAATGCGTCGTTCGCGATCGGACATCCAGAAAAGGTCATCGATTTCGCGTATCGCGCCGTCCACGAGATGGCGGTGAAATCGAAGGCCGTTATCGCGGCCTTCTACGATCGGGCGCCACGGTTCTCGTACTGGATCGGTTGCTCGACAGGCGGGCGACAGGGCCTGATGACGGCTCAGCGCTATCCGGAAGACTTCGATGGCATTATCGCCGGCGCTCCTGCGAACAATTCGACGCAGTTGTGCGCCTGGCGGATCGCGGTGGAAGCGAAGATCCTCCAGGAGCCTGCGAGCGGTGTCCCCCGCGCCAAACTCGCCCTCGTCAATCGGGCTGTACTCGCCGCTTGCGACGCACTCGACGGAGTCACGGACGGGTTCCTGACGAACCCACATCAATGCCGTTTTGATCCGGCATCACTCCTGTGCCGCGGGGTCGACATGGACGATTGCCTGACCGCGCCACAGGTAGAAGCCG
>JACQTH010000382.1 GCA_016210935.1 Acidobacteriota bacterium
GCAGGCGCAGCGGTTCGAGTGGACGCCCTTCGATGGCCAGCGCGCTGAGCGTGTCCTCGAGGTCCTCCGGCGCCCGCAGGGCGATTTCCCCGCCGCCCCCGAGGAACGTGGCGCACTCCGTCGTGGCGTGCAGCCATTGCTGCACGCGCCGCGGGTCGGTCTGGGGCTTGAGGCCGGCCAGGCGCGCCTTGCCGGTGGGCGTCTGCGCACACGACCGAACGGCTTCGACGATCCGATGGAAATCAAGGGCCTGTAAAGCCCCAATCTGCATAGGGAACCCATCACTCTACCCTGATGAGTGAGGGTCGTCAATCATACCAAGAGCGTGAGCGTATAGGCTGGCGTGCTGCGGACTTCGGGCTACAGGCTACGGGCTTCAGGCTTCGGGATTTGGGTGAAATCTCCCCGAAGTCTGCAGCCTGTAGCCAGAAGCCCGCGTTCAGAGGTGGTTGATCTGGCTGGCCACCGCCGCGGCGCCGAATCCGTTATCAATATTGACGACGGCCACGCTCGCGGCGCAACTATTGAGCATCGCCAGCAACGCGGCAATCCCGCCGAAGCTGGCGCCGTACCCGACGCTCGTGGGCACCGCAATCACCGGTACCTGAACAAGCCCGCCGATGACCGAGGGCAGGGCGCCCTCCATGCCTGCCACCGCGATGACGACTCTCCCGGCCCGCAGACGTTCGTGTTCATGAAGCAGACGGTGAATGCCTGCGACGCCGACGTCGTACAGCCGGTCAACATCATTGCCCAGAAGCTCGGCCGTGACCGCTGCCTCCTCCGCCACCGGAAGGTCCGACGTGCCGGCTGCTGCGATCACGATCGTGCCGCGACCCTTCGGTATGTCGTTCTGAGCGAACGTGATAGCGCGTGCCGTGGCGTGGAGGATCGCGCCGGGAACCACTGCCCGGACTTCGTGGTACGCCGCCTGATCGGTGCGTGTGACCAGCAGACTCTGGCCGCGCGAGACGATGGCTGTCGCAATCCCGGCGATCTCGGCCGGAGTTTTGCCTACGCCGAAGACGACCTCGGGCCATCCCTGTCGGATCGGCCGGTGATGGTCGACGCGCGCGAAGCCCAGATCTTCGTAGGGCAGGTGGCGCAGGTACTCGCGAAGCGCCGCGTGCGCGGCATCGGGGGTCACGTTACCGCGATGCAGATCGTCGAGCAGTCGGCGCAGGTCCTCGTCGGTGGTGACTTTGGAGACGCGCTGCAGGATGTTGACTTCGTCCATTTTGTGACTCGGCAGTATAATTCGCGATTGTACCTGGGCGCGACGCATCTCTTCTATGACGCCGACTGAAGCCGCGATCCTCGGGACCTACTTTTTCGTTCTCGTCATCCTCGCCATTTACGGCTGGCATCGCTACTACCTTGTGTATCTCTACATGAAACACAAGGATGAGCAACCGGTAGCCCCCGGCGTCCTCGATCCGCTGCCCGTCGTCACGATTCAGCTTCCGATCTTCAACGAGATGTATGTCGCCGATCGGCTGATTCAATCGGTCAGCCGGCTGGACTATCCGCGGGATCGGCTCGAGATACAGGTCCTGGACGACTCGACCGACGAGACGCAGCACATCGCGGCGCTGGCCGTGCAGCGGCTGCACTCCCAGGGCTTTGCGATCACCTATCATCACCGCGCCAATCGGATCGGCTACAAGGCCGGCGCCCTCGAAGCCGGGCTCCGGATCGCCACCGGCGAGTTCATCGCCATCTTCGACGCCGATTTCATTCCGCCCCGGGAGTTTCTCGCCCGGACCATTCCGTATTTCGCGAACCGGAAGGTCGGAATGGTCCAGGCCCGGTGGGGTCACATCAATCAGGATTACTCGCTGCTGACGAAGATTCAGGCGATTCTGCTCGACGGGCACTTCGTCCTCGAGCACGGCGGCCGCAATCGGTCCGGCCGGTTTTTCAACTTCAATGGGACGGCCGGCGTGTGGCGCCGCACGGCGATCGATTCGGCGGGCGGATGGCAGCACGACACCCTGACCGAGGATCTCGATCTGAGCTATCGCGCGCAGATGCTGGGCTGGCAGTTCGTCTTTCTTCCCGATCTGCTGTCGCCGGCCGAGATCCCGGTCGAAATGAACGCGTTCAAGTCGCAGCAGCACCGGTGGGCCAAAGGATCGATTCAGACGTGCCGGAAGCTCCTGCCGCAGCTGCTTCGGGCGGATCTGCCGCTGCCTGTCAAGGTGGAGGCGTTCTTCCACCTGACGGCGAATTTCAACTATCTCCTGATGTCCGTGTTGTCGGTGCTGATGTTCCCGTCGATGGTGATCCGCTACAACATGGGCTGGTACGAGATGCTGCTGATCGACGTCCCGCTGTTCTGCGCGGCGACGCTCTCGGTGTCGAACTTCTACGTGGTCTGCCAGCGCGAGATCTACAAGGACTGGGTCGCGCGGCTCAAATATCTGCCGTTCCTGATGTCGATCGGGATCGGCCTGGCCGTGAACAACACCCGCGCGGTGCTCGAAGCGATCTTCGACAGGCCGAGCGAGTTCACGCGGACGCCGAAGTACGGGATCGAGCGTGACTCCGACGAATGGGTGACGAAGCGGTATCGCCAGTCGGTGCTCGTGCAGCCGCTCATCGAGCTGTCGCTCGGTCTGTATTTCACGATGACGGTGTTCTACGCGCTCGCCAATCAGATTTACGGCACGCTTCCGTTCCTCATCCTGTTCCAGATCGGCTTTCTGTACACCGGTCTCCTCTCCGTGGTGCAACAGTTCGCCGGCGACGGGGTCGTCCTGAAGACCCAGGTCGCGGGCGGCGAATAGATCACCAGCATTGTTTAGTTTGCGGCGGGGCTGCTCGCCGTTCTTTGGCGAGCCCCCACCCCCACGCGCTTCACGCGCTTCGCGCGACGCCCTGTGGGCTTGCCGCGCCGCTTCGCGGCGCAGCCTCTTCGAATCCCGAGCCCCGAATCCCAAATGCTATGATGGCTTCATGGCGACGGAAGCCAAGCCGCGCGCGGGTCTGGAAGACGTTGTCGCGACCTCGTCGGAGGTCTGCTTCATCGACGGCGATCGCGGAATCCTCGCCTACCGCGGCTACGACATCCACGATCTCGCGAAGTACGCCAGCTTCGAAGAAACCTGTTACCTGCTCTGGCATGGCGAGCTGCCGGCACGCGCCGCGCTCGGCGATCTCCAGTCGCAGCTGGCCGCCGCCCGTTCGCTGCCGGAAGGCGTGCTCCGGCTGCTCAAGGCGCTGCCTGCGGCCAACGCGATGGATCAGCTGCGGACGTTGTCGTCTGCGCTCGCGCATTACGACCCCGAGATCGACGATCGGTCGCCGCAGGCGCAGTACCGCAAGGCGGTGCGGCTGACAGCCCGGGTGGCTACCCTCGTCGCGGCCATCGGCCGGGTGCTGCAGGGCAAAGGTCCTGTCGAGCCTGACCCGGTCATGGGCCACGCCTCCAACTTTCTCTACATGCTCACGGGCAACAGGCCCAGCGGCACGGCGACGCGCGCGTTCGATGTGGCGCTCGTGCTGCACGCCGATCACGAGCTGAACGCGTCAACCTTCGCCGCGCGCGTGGCCGCGGCAACGCTGACGGACATCTACTCGGCCATCGTCGCCGGTATCGGCACCCTCAAGGGTCCGCTGCATGGCGGCGCGAATGCCGACGTCATGCAGATGCTGCTCGAGATTGGTCCCGACGCGGACGGACAGCGCATCGAGCAGACCATCCGCGCCAGGCTGGGGAGGAAGGAAAAGATTCCCGGATTCGGGCACCGCGTCTACCACACGGAAGATCCGCGGGCGACGCATCTGCGCCGGATGTCGCGTGAGCTGGGCGAGCAGTCGGGGCAGCGCGGCTGGTTCGAGCTGTCGCGGCGCATCGAGACGCTCGTCAAATCCGAAAAGCGGCTCAACCCCAACGTCGACTTCTATTCGGCCTCCACGTATTACAGCCTCGGGATTCCCATCGAGCTCTTCACGCCGATCTTTGCCGTGAGCCGCGTCTCCGGCTGGACGGCCCATGTGCTCGAACAATACGCGAACAACCGGCTGATCCGGCCGCGCGCGGACTACACCGGTCCACACGTGCCCCGCCCCTTCATTCGGATCGATGAACGCTAGTCACATCCGCAACTTCTGCATCATCGCCCATATCGATCACGGCAAATCCACGCTGGCCGATCGCCTGCTGGAGATGACCGGCGCGGTCGAGGCGCGCGAGATGGAGGAGCAGGTGCTCGACTCGATGGATCTCGAGCGCGAGCGCGGCATCACGATCAAGGCCCACACGGTGAGGCTGCTCTACCGCGCGCGCGACGGGCACGAGTAC
>JACQTH010000391.1 GCA_016210935.1 Acidobacteriota bacterium
GGCATCACGTTTACCGACCCGTTTGCGGCGAGCAACGTCGGCACGCCGTTGAACGTCACACTCCATCCGACGCAGTTGTACGAGGCCGGCGCCGAATTCCTGATTCTGATGCTGCTGCTCGTGGCCGACCGCCGGTGGCGTCATTTCGAGGGCCGCACCTTCTGGGGCTACATGCTGCTGTACGGCGTCTCGCGGTTCGTGATCGAGTTCTACCGCGGCGACGAACGCGGCATGGTGTGGGGCTACTCGACGTCGCAGTTCATCTCGATCCTCATCGTTCCGGTCAGCCTCGTGATGCTGGTCTGGCTCGCGCGGCGCGGGGCACGACCGCCGGCCGCGACGAAGCGGGCGCCGGTGCGACGGGCGGCCTAGCCGTGCTTGCACGGCCAGAAGGTGGACGAAATGGTCACATTCTGGCCGCCGACGCACGGCTAGCCCCCGCGTAGCGGGGCTTTGAATAAAGCTCGTGATCCCTAGCGAAGCAGCGCTGGTCGGCTTGCGGCGACGCTTCGCTAGGGATTTGGCGATCTGGCGATTGGGCGATCTGGCGAGTTATTTTCTGACTGCAGCGCAAATCACCCGATAAATCGCCAGATCGCGAAATCGCCAAATGGCATCCGATCATCTCGAGCTCCTCGTCTCGCCTGAAAGCGCCGGGGAGCGGCTGGACCACTTCCTCGTCAGCCTGCTGCCCAACCGATCACGATCGCAACTCCAGAAGCTCATCAAGGACGGGCGCGTCCGGATCGGCAGCCGCGCGCTTCGCCCGAACACACCAGTCAAGGCGGGAGACACCGTTGTCGTCGAGATCCCGCCGCCGACGCCGGCGACGCTCGTGCCGGAAGACCTGCCTCTCCAGATCGCGTACGAAGACTCCGATCTGCTCGTCGTCGACAAACCTGCCGGGATGGTCGTGCACCCGGGCGCGGGCATCGTCCGGGGGACGCTGGTCCACGCGCTGCTGCACCGTGTCCGCGATCTGAGTGGAATCGGCGGCGAAGAGCGCCCGGGCATTGTTCATCGGCTCGATCGCGGGACGTCGGGGCTGATGGTCATCGCCAAGAACGACGAAGCGCATCTGGAGCTGTCCCGCCAGTTCCACGATCGCGAGGTCGAAAAGGAATACGTCGCGCTGGTCTGGGGGCTGGTCAACGCCGGGCGGCGGATCGATGCGCCAATCGGCCGCCATCCATCACGTCGCGCGCTGATGTCGGCCCGCGCCCGCCGCGCGAGATCGGCCGTCACGCGCATCACGAAAGCCAGACACCTCCGCGGCCTGACGCTGGTTCATGTCGCGATCGCGACGGGCCGCACTCATCAGATTCGGGTCCATCTGAGCTCGATTGGCCATCCGATTGCCGGCGACCCGCTGTACGGCGGCGTCAAGCGGCATCTTGCGGCCGATCACCGGCCCCTCGCCCGTCTGGAGCGGCCGTTTCTGCACGCCGCGCGGCTCGCCTTCGCCCACCCCCGCGACCATCGCAAGATGGAGTTCACGAGCGAGCTGCCGGACGATTTGAGACAGGTCCTGGAACAATTGGAGGGCAGGTGAGGCGAGTGGGGCAGGGAATGCGGGTGGGTTGGGGTTTGCTTCCGTGCTCGCCAAAGGATGAGGGCAATGACTGAGCCTGTCGGAATCGTCAAATCCACGAAGACCATCCATCGCGGCCGCGTCTTCGATGTGGCCTCCGATCGCGTGCTGATGCCGCACGGCCGCGAAGTCACGCTCGACATCATCCGGCATCCACCTTCGGTCGTCCTGCTTCCGATGAAAGACGCCGAGCACCTCGTGCTCGTGCGGCAATACCGCTATGCCATCGATCGGTGGATTTGGGAGCTCCCGGCCGGCAGCATTGACACCGGCGAAACGCCCGACCAGGCGGCCGCCCGCGAGTGTCGCGAGGAGATTGGCGTGCATCCCGGCCGCGTCGAGCTGCTGGCGAGCTTCTATCCGACGCCCGGTTACTGTGACGAACTGATGCTGTTCTTTCGTGTCGCCGAGCTTGCGGATGCCGCGGGGTCAGGGTTTCTCGATGCCAGGGATGAAGATGAGGCGCTGACGGTGGAAGTGTTCAGCGTCAGCGAGGTCCGCGGTCTGATCACGCGCGGAGAGATTCAGGATATGAAGACGGCGGTGGGGATGACGCTAATCTGATTAATCTCGGGATTCGGGGTTCGGGATTCGGGATTCGGCAGTTTTGGGATTTGGTTTTCACCGCGAATCCCAAATCCCGGGCCTATTGGACTGTTCCCGCGACCGGCTCTCCAATCTCGGTCGGCGCTATCCGCGCCGGCGGTTGCAGCGCGAGCAACAGCA
>JACQTH010000381.1 GCA_016210935.1 Acidobacteriota bacterium
CCCTTGCCCCCGGGCCCCTATCTCAGCGTAAACGTCAGCTCAATCGTGACAATGACCGGCACCGGCTGACCGTTGCGGGTGCCCGGGACGAACTTCCATTGCTTCGCGGCTTTCACCGCTTCCTGGTCAAGTCCGAATACCGGATCGAGCGATTTGATCACCGTGACTTCTCCGACCGAGCCGTCGGGAAGCACGATGCACTCGAGCCAGACGATGCCCTGCACCTTCGCGCGCATGGCGTCGGAGGTGTACTGCGGCTTGACCTCGCGCAGGACGCGTGGAATGGAGACGCCGTTGCCCGGCCGATACGCTCCACCGCCTGTGCCGCCGCCCCAGCCTGGCCCCAGGCCGGAACCCGTGCCTTCCCCGATGCCGGTGCCGTTGCCGCTGCCGGCGCCGCCGCCGGTGCCAATTCCCTGCGAACCGCCCGGCGGTGCCGGGAGGCCTTCCAGGACACCGGGTAGCGTCTGCTCCGCGGAGGCGAGCGTCTGGGCCGGAATCACGAGGTTCTGCTCGGGCGGCGGTTCGTCTTTCGGCTTCGGGTTTTCCAGGGCAACCGGCTTTTGAACGGGAACGGTGATTTTCTGCTTGCCAGTCAGCTCGGCGCGCTGGGGCGGATCAGGTGACTTGTTTCCGCCACCGCCGCCACCTCCGCCCGGGCCCTGCACGGGGAGCCAGACGATGTTGTTCGGCAGGCGCGCCTGCAGCGAGTCGATAGCGCCCGTGGCGGGGAGAAGGGCGGCCGCAACCATCATGAAGACAAAAACGACGACGTGCGTGACGGCAGACACGCCGAACGCGCCACTCAAGCGCTTCGAGTGGCGCTCAAACAGGAACTGAACTTCAGGCGGGTGCTGGTCTGGCACATGCAGAGCCAGATGGCCGACTGCTGGCGACCCGTATCCCTTACCCGGTGTAGAGCTAGTGTTCATCTAGACGAGGGGCTCCGCCCCCGCTCCAAAAGCCACGTCAAATGAACGCTTTTCGGTCGGGCAAGCACGACCGGTGTGAGACGTTCCGCACCCATTGTCGCGTGCTCCTGCCCGGGGCGCAACTGCAAAAAGGATACCCCAGCGGTTAGCCCGCCGCTCCGCGGCCGCCTAGGAACGAAGGTTCGCCGTACACCGCGGGCCCGTCACTCGGCGGTTTGAGGCGAAGCTTCGTTACTGTACTTTGTCGGCTCAGCCCGTGTACTGTAGCAGGACGAACGTTCAAACGCGGCCCAGCCAGGCGCCGATCGCCGCATTTCCGCCGCCGTAACAGTGGAACGTCGCGAGCGCGTCGGCCGCGCGGGGCTCAGTCTTGACCGCCACGAGAATGCCCCCACGGCCGGTCAATGTCTCAAAGATGAGACCGTCGTGTCCCTGGAAGCCGACACGGCGCATCGCGTCCGCTAATCCAACGCTTGCCAGGTCACCGGCGGGGCCCTGAAGCGCAGCCACCAGGGGGCCCTCCACGACCACAGCGCCGAGCGGCTTCACCTCTATGGTGGCCGGTGCGCTCCCCAGCGAGCGTTCGACCAGCGCGGACGCATCCGGGGTGGCCTTGGCGATGATGGACATGGACTCGCTCGGGAACCCCTGGCGCCGCAACGCCTCGATGCCACGTTCAGCCCACGACACGTCTTGAAACACCGCGACGGTGAATCGTCCAACTTCCTGCTCACCCCTCGACTGCGCTCGGGGTGACCCTGAGCTTGTCGAAGGGTCAGACGCCGTGGTGGCGCCTGCGGTCTGATTCGGCATAGTGTCCCTACTTCCACGTTGCCGACGCGATATCCGTCGGCTGCGCGCGTTCGAGCGCGGTGCGAATCGTCGAGGTATCGCCCCCTCGAACGTGAACGCCCAGCATGATAGCGCCGCCTTGCACCGCATGCTCCCAGCGTTCCGCATCGCGAGCGGCGACGCCGCACTTCTCGAGCATCGACTTCAGCCCCCCGGCGACATGACCGGCCGCCTCGCCGAGCCCTGCCGCGAGCGGACCGCCCGCGACAATCGGGCCGATGCCAGGAAGCACGACGGCAATGGCCGCCAGCAAATGCCCGCCCAGATCACCGAGAGCCGCGGCCGTTCGCGAGTCTTCGATCTCGACGCCGGGCGACCCGCCGACGCGCTCCGCGATCTGCCCTTCCGCTTCGTGATTGCGCGCTACGATTGAGAGGTCCCGGCGCTCGACGCCCAGGTTGCGGACCGCCTGTGCCGCCTCCGCGGCCTGATTCGCATCACGATAGAGCGCCAGCACAAGCGGGTGGGTCACAGGACTAATGTACTGTAGTTTTGCGTTCTGAGTTGTGGGTTTTGAGTCGAGCTCACTGTTTTGACTCATCACTCACAACTCATTACTCATAACGTCACATGGTCTTCGATGTCGCCGTCATCGGCGCCGGCCCGGCCGGAGCGTGGGCGGCATCCTGCCTCGCGCGCGGCGGAGCCCGGGTCGCCCTCTTCGACCCCAGTCACCCGCGCGAAAAGCCCTGCGGTGGCGGGATCACGTCGCGTGCGCTCTCCATCGTCGGGCCGTATCTCCCGGCGCTTCCGTCCATCGTGCCGGCGACAGCCAGG
>JACQTH010000386.1 GCA_016210935.1 Acidobacteriota bacterium
CCTTTACGGCTTGAACGTCACCAAGTCCGAGATCAAGCGGCTCGGCTACGCGATCATCGTCGAGGGGTATTTCGATTTCGCGCAGGTCCTGCAGGCGGGAATCCTGCCGGTCGTCGCCTCGTGCGGGACCGCGCTGACGCCATCGCAGGCACACCTGCTCCGTCGATTCACCACGAGCGTTGTTTTGAGCTTCGATCCGGACGCCGCCGGTCAGAACGCCGCGGCGCGATCGTGTGAGCTGCTCGTCACCGAAGGGTTCAAGGTGAATGTTGCCGTTCTGCCCGGTGGCCTCGATCCTGATACCTTTGTGAAGACACGTGGCGCGCGCGCGTACCAGGATCTGGTTAAAGCCTCGCAGCCGTACCTGGACTACCTGCTCGATCGGACGGCCGCGCGCCACGATTTGCGGAGCGACACGGGCCGGCGTGGATTCCTGACCGAAATGCTCCACGTGGCCGCCCGCCTCCCCGACGCGGCGGCCCGCGACCAGTTTGCGGACCGCCTGGCGCTGAAGGCGCGCATCACCGAAGAAGTGGTCCGGGCGGAGATTCGGAAAGCGGCCGTGGAACGGCGGACGACGGTCACGACCCGCGAGGTGCCGAACTTGGGCAAGCTGACACAGGCGGAAAAGGGCATCATTTGGGCGCTGGTCCACGACCCGGCGGCGGCGCTCGACGCCCTGGGCGAGACGGATGAGCTGGATCTGCAGGATTTGTCGAGCGCGTCGATACTGAAGGTAGGACTCGCTCTGGCGGAAACCCCCGTTGCCTCTGTACCATCTCTGGTGCTCGAGCGTCTAAAGAGTGAAGAGGGGCAGCTCGTTGCGGCCATTGCGGCCGAACCCGTGGCTCCCGCCTCCCCTGCCGACTGCGTCCGGGCACTTCGCCGCCTCCGGTGCGAACGCGAGCGCGCGGCAATCCAGCGGGAAATCGACCGGTTGCAGGAGCAGGGGGCCGACCAGCACGAAACCGAAATCGATCAACTCTGGCAGCGGAAGCGCGATCTGCTGCAGCAAATCGAGGCGTTAAACGCATAAGTTCATGTAGCGCAGGACTTTGTCCTGCGTCACACTGTCTTCCCAGGACTCAGGAGGGCCGCTCGTGTCAATCGAAGACAAATACGACGAGGTTCAACAGCTCATCTCCATCGGAAAGGAGAAGGGCTACCTGCTGTACGACGAGGTGAACGAGCTGCTCCGCCAGGACATCACGTCACCCGATGAACTGGATGACCTGTTCAGCACGTTCGGCAGCGCCGGGATCGAGGTCGTCGACTCCGAGCAGAAGTACCGGGAAGAGAAGCAGGCGGAAGGCGAGGAGATGGAGCTCGACCTCACGCCCGGCGCCCTGGACAAGACCAACGACCCGGTCCGGATGTACTTGCGGGAGATGGGCACCGTGCCGCTCCTGACGCGTGAGGGCGAAGTCGAGATCGCGAAGCGCATCGAGCGGGGCAAGCTGGCGGTCATCAAATCGATCTCGCGGACGCCGACGATCGCGAAGAAAGTCATCCTGATGGGCGAGCAGCTGCGCTCGGGCGAGCGGACGATCCGCGAGCTCGTCATCTTCGGCGACGAAGAGATCACCGACGAGCGCCTTGAGCAGCGGACGCGCGAGGTGCAACGGCAGATCGAAGCCGTCCGGAAGGCGCGGGCGTCGTACGTCAAGTGCGACGAGAAGCTCGAGAAGACGCCGCGCGGCCAGACGACGGGCGAAAAGCGGAAGTACCGGCGCACCCGGTGGACCGCGATGCGGGCGCTCGTGGAGGTGTCGCAGCTGATCCGCGCCATCGAGTTCACCGAGCAGGTCAAGCGCCGGATGATCGACGAAATCAAGGACAACGTCGAGCACGTGCAGAAGCTGCAGCGCGAGATCGACCAGCTCGAGCGACAGATCAACCCGAGGAACAAGAAGGCGCGTCTCAAGGAAGACGACCGCAGGGCGGCGTTCGCCAAGCAGAAGGAGATCAAGACAGAGGTCAGGCGAATCGCGGAGGAGCTCGAGGAGACCCCCGAGACGCTGAAGCGCACGCTCGACACCATTCACCGCGGCGAGGCGCAGGCCGAACAGGCGAAGAAGGAGCTGGTCGAGGCGAACCTGCGGCTCGTCGTCTCGATTGCCAAGAAGTACACGAACCGCGGCCTGCAATTCCTGGATCTGATTCAGGAAGGCAACATCGGGTTGATGAAGGCCGTCGACAAGTTCGAGTACCGGCGCGGCTACAAGTTCTCGACCTACGCGACGTGGTGGATCCGGCAGGCCATCACGCGCGCGATCGCCGACCAGGCGAGAACCATCCGGATTCCGGTCCACATGATCGAGACGATCAACAAATTGATCCGGACGTCGCGTTCGCTGGTTCAGGAGCTCGGCCGCGAGCCGACCTCGGAAGAAATCGCGCAGCGGATGGATATTCCGGTCTCGAAGGTCCGCAAGGTGCTGAAGATCGCGCAGGAGCCGATCTCGCTCGAGACGCCGATCGGCGAGGAGGAGGATTCGCACC
>JACQTH010000394.1 GCA_016210935.1 Acidobacteriota bacterium
GCATAAGCCATCCACCGCATCGGGAGCGCAAGGGTCGAGACGATGTAACGGTAAGTGCCCACGATGAGCCCCGCATCTTTGCGCCTCGGGTCGAGTTGCAGCACATGTTCCTGGGTGTTGAACGCGCGGCGCGCGTTGCGGAAGCCCTGCAGGATCTGTCCTTCGATCGTCGCCGAGTACGACGCGATGAGGCCCATGGTGACGCCCTGGTGGTAAAGCGCGTCGGCGTCGCGGGGATTGCGCGCGACACCCGTCTCCGCCAGCCGGAGGGCCTTCGTGGCGTTTTCGTGAAACGCCGCGGCGAGGTCGGCCGGAGGCGGCTTCATCTTCACGTCTGATTTGGTGATGCTACCGAGGTACTCGTCGACCGTCGCGGTGCCGCGCAGAAAAACGATGTGCAGCCAGATGGCCGTCGCCAGCCCTCGATACGCCGCGGGATCGTTCGGGTCGGCCGCGATCGCCTGTTTGAGCGTGGCGATTGCTTCGGAGTAGTCGAGGTTGTAGACCAGGTCGAAGCCCTGCGTGATCAGCGCGCGCGAGCGTTCGTTCGCCGACAGGGATGCGGGGCAAAGGATGAACGCGCCGATGAGGAACGTGCGGAAGATCACGTACAAGAGGGTACACCGTTCGGCCCCTTGAGTCCCGTGACTCGGTAGTGGGTCACTTTGCGTCGCGGCGCGCGAGGCCACGCCGGAAAACGCGCGGGACGGCCACTCCCGGCCGCCGACCGCGAGGGTCGCGCCGTCAGGCGGAGCGGTTGAAGGCTCTCTTCCCACGGCTTGATATTTACAAAAATGTAGATTATTATCCAAAAATAATGACACAAATCTCGGCAATCATTTCGCGCGGCACCTACGACCTGCTGGAGCGGCACGTCCGCGCAACGGGCGTCAAGAAGGGGCGCCTCATCGAGCAGGCGCTCCGTCAGCATCTCCGGGCCCTGCAGGAACTGCCTGCCGACGTGGTCGTGCATCCCGCCCTCGTCGTCACCAGGGAATCGGGCCGGACGATCCTCAAGCACATCAAGCAGGCCAGACCCACGCGGGCGCTCCGCGAGCTGCTGAGTGATTGAGATCCGGGCGCTGAACGAGCGCGACGACCGCGCCTCGTTTCGATCCGGTGACCCGGACCTCGATCGCTTCTTCCAGCGGTTTGCGGCTCAGAACCAATTCCGACACTATCTCGGGGTCACCTACGTCGCCATCGACGAAGGCCGCATCCTGGGATTTGCCACCGTCGCCGCCGCGCACATCGAGATCGACGAGCTGCCGCTTTCCGCGCACAAGAAGCTGCCCGCATACCCGTTGCCGGTTCTCCGGCTCGCCCGACTCGCTGTGGATCAGTCGGCGCAGGGACAAGGACTCGGCCTGGAGCTCCTCTGTTTCGTGCTGCGGCTGGCGCTGACGATGGCCGGCAATTTCGGCTGCGTTGGCGTCATCGTCGACGCCAAGCCGGACGCCGTCCGGTTTTATGCGAAATACGGCTTCGTGCCGATCGAAGTGCTCGAGGGTGGATCCGAAGCCCGCCCGGCCCCGACGCCGATGTTTCTGTCGATTCAGGCGATCAAGGCTGCTGTCGGGCGCCGGGACTAAGGGGGTAGACGAAAAAGCCCCGCCGGGTCGCGGTTCGAGGCGGAGCTTCGCTGGTTTATGATGATGGTAGCGGTACGGGGATTCGAACCCCGGTTCCGTGGTTGAGAACCACGTGTCCTAACCCCTAGACGATACCGCCACTCGCGAGCCGTGCTTGCACATCCACCGCTTGTACAAAGTCAACAAGATTCCGTGCAAGCCCGGCTTAGGCGCGGGCGCATTCGCGGCCGCGCAAACTGGTAACGAAGCGAAGCTTCGTTACTAGGACATTACATCTTCATAAGCTTAACAGGGCGTTTTTCAGATCGTCAAGATGCGCGCGCTCATTCGGTTTCTGTTTCTGCTTGCTGTCGTCGCCGCTCTCGTCCTCGCAGGCGCGTATTATTTCGCCGGTCGTGCGGCTGGACCGCAGATCGAGATTCACCGGCCAACTCGTCTGCTCGGGCGAACGGGCACGTTGGACGTGAGCATTCAGGCGCCCGGCGGCCGCTTCAACGACGTCACGGTCGCGCTCACGCAACAAGGCAGGACGGTTCCGATTCTTCAGCTGTTGAATCCTGACGCCGGAGGCGCTCCTCCGGATCCGCGAACGAAACTGACGCAGGAAACGGGGGATCGCATCCGCGTCACGCATCCGCTCGATCGTCAGACGCTGCCCGGGCTGCGCGAAGGCGCGGCCGTCATCACCGTCACAGCCGGACGACCGGTCTTGTTTGGCCTGCGCACCACAGCATCGTCTGCCGATCGCCGGGTGGAGGTGCGGCTCACCCCGCCGAAAGTGTCGATCCTGTCGACGCATCACTACATCAATCACGGCGGATCCGAGATGGTCGTGTACCGCGTCGATCCGCCCGGAGCCGAGTCGGGTGTTCGCGTCGGACAACTGCAGTACCCGGGCTATCCCGCAACCGGCGCCGGCGTCCAGGCGGATCCGACCGTGAAGGTGGCGTTCTTCGCCCTGTTGTACGACCAGGACCTGAACACTCCCATCGAGCTGTTCGCGCGGGATGAAGCGGGCAACCAGTCGCGCGCCTCGTTCGATTACCGGGTCTTTCCCAAGGCCTTTCGCAAGAGCCGGATCGATGTGGACACGCGCTTCATGGAGCGCGTGATCCCCGAGATTGCCGACCACACGCCGGAGCTGAGCGTGTCGACCGCCAGCGCCGACGAGCTCCTCAAGGCCTACCTCGTCGTGAACGGCGACCTGAGGCGAAAAAACGCGGCGTTCATCCGCGAGCAGGCGCGAACGACCGTGCCGGAGATCCTGTGGGCCGGCGCGTTCGCGCAGCTCGGAAACTCGCAGGTCGAATCAGGGTTCGCCGATTACCGGACCTACTACTTCGACGGGCGCGAGATCGATCGCCAGGTCCATCTCGGCTTCGATCTCGCCGTCACGGCGAACGTGCCGATCGTCGCGGCGAATGCGGGCCGCGTCGTCTTCGCCGATTATCTCGGCATTTATGGGAACAGCGTCATCATCGACCATGGGATGGGCGTGCAGTCGCTGTACGGACACCTGTCATCGATTGGCGTCAAGCCGCAGCAAAACGTGGCAAACGGCCGGGAGATCGGCAAAAGCGGGATGACGGGCCTCGCGGGCGGAGACCACCTCCACTTCACCATGCTGGTGGACGGCCAGATGGTGAGCCCGGTCGAGTGGTGGGACCCGCACTGGATCGAGGATCGGGTGCTTCGGAAGCTGAGGGAGGCCCGCAGCCGTCCCAGTTAAGCTCGACGCTGCTTGGTCTCCGCCGCGCCCGTGTGTTATTCATGTAAGGTTCTGGGGCTCACAGGGAACGGTCTCATAGCGGACACGATGCTGCACTAGGCGAATCGA
>JACQTH010000395.1 GCA_016210935.1 Acidobacteriota bacterium
ATGGCGCACTGCCCGCGCAGCGCACGTTCGCGCTGGGCGGCGTCGGCAGCGTGCGCGGGTACGATTTCAAGGAGGTCGCCGGCGATCGGATGGCGCTGGTCAATCTCGAGTACCTGATCGGCTTCAATCGCGCCATCGGCCTGAGCGCGTTCTTCGATGCGGGACGCGTCTACGGCGACCGGCTCTTCGGAAACGCGCCTGACCGTTGGTTGAAGGGCGTCGGTCTCGGCGTGCTGTTCGGCGGCGATTCGAGAGTGGAGTTCGCGTGGAAGCTCGCCGACATCCCTGACTCGTTCCAGCTGCTGGCGCGGTTCTCGCCGACCTTCTAGACACTGGCCTCGATGCTCGCTCGGCATGAATTCCGGCGAACACTATTCGCGTCGTTCGTGGGCCTCTCGCTGTTGGGTGTGGAACGGGTGGAGGCCTTGAGCTGCTCGATCGCCGAGACCCGGAATGCGGGCGGGACGCTGCGCGCCGTGCTGGACGTGCGGGATCCCTTCGGGTCGTCACGGTTCCGGGACCTGATCGATCGCGGCGGCACGCTCTTCCTGAGGCTCCAGGCCGACCTCTGGGAAGATCGGGCCGTCTGGGACAGGCTGGTGCAGCCGCCGCTCGTCACCGTCTTCCGGATCGCGCGCGATCGCGCGAATGGTGCGCTCGCCCTTCACGATTCAGCCGGCGCGACGGTCCCGTTCAAGGAGATTCCACCGCGTCTGTCGCTGCCGTTCGACCTCGGGTCGGTCGGGGCGTTGACGGCGGGGGCGCGTTACTACCTCCACACCCAGTTCACCGTGGGCACGGTCGAAGAGCGAGACATAGACGAGGTCGGCGAAGCCGTCTTCGGGAGTGACGAAGGCTCGGGCAGCCTGGGCGCGCTGGGGAAGTTCGTGTTTCGAAAGATCCTGCAGGTCAGCGACTACCTGCAAAGCGCGAGCTGCGAGTTCACGAGCCGCAAGTTCGCAACAGGCGATCTCAAATAGCATTCCCCAAAAGAGAGAACACGGAGACCGAAGAGTGCAGTAGAACCCGGGATTAGGGATTTGGGATTCGGGGTTCGAAAGACGAATCCTCCGAAACCCGAACCCCGAATCCCGACCCCCGAGACTTTTCGATACGTGCTCTGTGGTCTCTGTGCGCTCTGTGGTTTTCTCAATCACGCCCGGGGATGCTCGACTGGATTCGCAGGGTCGTGCTCGCGCTGACGAGGACCTTGTCCTTCCGCTTCAGACGAATCCGCACGGCGTAAGTCCCCCCAAGACGGAAGACATGCTGCACCGCGAAGTGCCGCTTGATCTCGCTCTTGCCCGCTTCGTACGGATCGCAATCCGCGGTTGATTCCGATCTGGTCCCGTCACCCCAATCCCACTCGACCGTCGGGCAGTAGTATTCCTCGTAATCGTTCGCGCCGCCCCTCAGTTCGGCCGTGAGAAAGCTCCGCATCGGCGCGAATCCAATCGTCGGGTTGGCCTTCAGCGAGAGCGAGGGTTTCTTGTTCTTCGAGTCGTCGGAGGCCGGCGCACTCATCGCCCCGGGTCCGATCGAAACGGCCACCGCAAGGGGGACAGCGATACATCGATGCCGGGCGATTGAAGGCATAGGGGCACCTGGCCGTGCTTGCACGGCTGGAAAGTGTACAAAACGCTCACATTCCCCGTGCAAGCCCGGCTTAGGCGCGGCCGCATCTGCGACCGCGCAAAACTAGTAACGAAGCTTCGTGGAGCGTCACTGGTTGGTTTGAGGCGAGGCTTCGTTACTTGGCCGCTCACGTCGTTGGAATGGTCTCGAGGTGTCTCGATGGGTCGCGCTTGACCTGATACGCGCGCGCGAGGAACTTCGCGTACGGCACGAACTGTTTCATCGCGCCCACGTTCACCTGGCACGGACTGAGGCACGTGGGGCAGATGCTGTTCTTCACATGCTCGCGGTGGGCGAGGTTGGACGCCTTGTAATAGAGCGCCTCGGCGGCATCCTCGAGGACGTTCCCCAGCTTCTCGGAGTTCTCGCAGTAGAACAGGCTGCCGTCAGGATTCAGCAGCAGACCCTGCGACTGGAACGGACAGGGCATCGTCCGCTTGTAGCCGTTCGCGATCATGTCCGCGTAATGGAGGTACATGAACGCCTGGCCGCTGAGGACCGACTCTTCCTGGACGCGCTCGAGGAAGAACTGGCGCATGAACGCCTCCTCGCGCTCCTTGAAGCCGATCGTCGCCTCGAGCTCCTTGTTGTTCAGCATGTTGTCGGTGAACCGCAACATGTTGAACACGATGTCGAGATGGCGGGTGCGCGCCCACGCGAGGATGTTGCGGGCGTCCTCCATATTGGTCGCGAAGATCGTCGCCGCGATCCCGAACTGGAAACTCGCGTGCTGCTTCGACAGGGCCTGCATCGCCTCGATCGTCTCGCACGCCTTCTCGAAGCCGCGCTTGACGTGGCGCACCTGATTGTGGATGTCGCCGATGCCGTCCAGCGAGACCCGCATGCTGATCAGCAGATCCTGCTCGGCGCAGAACTTCACGATCCGCGTCAGCATCGGGATCGCGCGGTGTGGCGTCAGTCCCGTCGTGTTGATGCCGATCTTGCGCAGGCGAGGCAGATGGCGCGCGAACAGCTCCACCATCTCGGGCAAATCGTTGCGCGTCGTCGGCTCGCCCCCGGAGATGTTCAGGTTTTCAACGGCGCCCCAGAACGGATGGTTCATGGCCGGCTCGAGCTGCTCGAGCGTCATATCGGACTTGCGGTCGCCATGCTTCCAGTTGCTGCACATCTCGCAGCGGGCGTCGCAGACCCAGGTGCAGTTGTAGATGAGGACCGTCGGCCGTATCGGCTTCAGCCTGGACACGACCGCGGTGTTGACGAGATCTCGCGGGACCCCGGCTGCCGTCCGCGCCAGGTAACGGAGCGTGAAGCTGTCCTTGGACACCCGGGCTCTATCGTAACGCTAAACGGGGTGCAAGGTGCCAGGTGCCAAAGAGAAACCGCGTCTTTGCACCCTCACCTCCGCACCTCGCACCCTTTTCCTACTGAATCTCGCAGTCATCGCCGCGAATGCTCCCCAGCGGGCCGGACCACATCAGCGTCGAAATGCGGGTTACTGAACTTCGCAGACGTCAGCGCGAATCGGCGAGACCTCCGAC
>JACQTH010000384.1 GCA_016210935.1 Acidobacteriota bacterium
CTCGCCGCGGTGATTCGTGACAACGATCCGCTTAGTGCGGCAACACCGGCTGCACCCCCCACGACCTCCCACGGCTCGCTGACGCTCGGCGCGGTGACTGGTGAGAACGAACTGCTTAGCGCGATGCCTTCACTCGATGATACTGGACGCCGCGAGAGAAAACCGTTACTCCTGCGGCTAAGGTGTTTTTCGTGGGACCAAGCTTCAGCTTGGTTTCGCGGTAGACTTACGCCCTCAAATCGTGTTTTCCGTCGACGCATGTTTCATCATGAGGTGTCCGATGTCTCGTCGCCGTTTTGTCCATCTCTCTCTCGCAATCATCATTGGCCTGAGCGTTCTCCTCGTCCATCCAGCGTCCGCGCAACGTGGCGCCACGCTTCGAATCTACGTGGCACGCCACGGGCAGACCGACTGGAATCTCGAAGGCCGCTTGCAGGGGTGGACCGACACCCGGCTGAACGAGACCGGCCGCCGTCAGGCACGGGATCTCGCTCAACGGCTGACGGGCATTCAGCTCGATGCGATCTACAGCAGCGCGCTCAGCCGGAGTCGCGAGACGGCGGAGATCGTTCAGGGCAAGGTCCCGTTGACGAGTCTGGCGGGCCTGAACGAGCGGCGGTTGGGCAAATTCGAGGGCCTGAAGGTCGCGCCCTCCACGACGGCGGGCGCGCCGACCACCGCATCGCCGCAGGACGCGGCAATCACGCAGGAGTACGTGAAGCGAACCTCCGATCCGGATGATGCGCTCGATGGCGGCGAATCGCTCAAACAGTTTGCGGGGAGAGTCGGGACGACCGTCGAGACGATGAGAAAACAGCACCCGGCAGGCACGGTCCTGATCGTGGGTCACGGCGTGACCAACCGGATGATCCTGCGGGCGCTTCTCGGGTTGACGCTGGAGCAGGTGGGCGCGATCGCCCAGGCCAACGACGAGCTGTATCTCGTTGAGATCGATCCGGGAGCGCCGCCACGCCTGTGGAAGATGATTACGACCAGGACCCTGAATGAGTTATAACGTTCCCGGGATTCGGGATTTGGGATTCGGTCTTCGAAAGACGAACTCTTCCGAATCCCGAATCCCGAACCCCGAATCCCGAGAGCGTTCGACCCTCGCCAGACTCCGCGCCTTTCTCTTCGCCGACGAGCAGGCGACTCCGGCGGAAGTAGGCGAGGACCTCGTGTTCTTCTCTGCGCCCGGTGAGGGGCGCGAGTGCGTGGAAATCGCCCGCCGCCTCCTGGAAGAAGCCCATCGCGGTGTGCCGTTCGATCGGATGGCGATCCTGGTCCGGAGCACGGACCATTACGTAGGCCTGCTCGAGCACGCGCTGACGCGCGCCGCCATCCCGGCGTACTTCGATCGCGGCACCCGGCGTCCGGAGCCGTCGGGCCGGGCCTTCCTCGCGCTGCTTGGCTGCGCGTGCGAGGGGCTGTCGGCGCGGCGCTTCGCCGAATACCTGTCGCTCGGTCAGGTGCCGATTCTCGATCGGACGGCCGTGCCTCCCCCGCGAATCGCTGACTGGGAGCCGCCGACGGATGAGGCGTTAAGCCTCGTGGCTTCCGGCTTTAGCCGGAAGATCTTCCGCCGCGCCTCCGCGCAATCGACCGAATTCGACGGCAGTCGCGTCGAACGGCTGAAGGCGGAAGCCACGAAGACGCCCCAAGTCACGAAGACCGCGCAACCCAGCGGTGAAGATCTGGAGTCCGCGGACGAAACCGAACGGCCCGAGATCGCGGGCACGCTTCGAGCCCCATGGAAGTGGGAACGACTTCTTGGTGAAGCGGCCGTCATCGGCGGTCGCGATCGATGGAAGCGCCGGTTGAACGGGCTCGCGGCCGAGTACGAGCTGAAACGCCGGGCGCTCGAGAACGAAGAGCCGGATTCCCCTCGGATGGCCGCGATCGAGGCCGACCTGCGGAACCTCTCGCATCTGCAATCCTTCAGCCTCCCGATCATCGAGGAGCTCGCGTCGTGGCCGGAGCAGGCGACCTGGGGCGAGTGGTTGCGCCGGTTCGAACACCTCGCGCCGATCGTGCTGCGGTTCCCCGCGCGCGTCCTGCAGGTGCTGGTCGATTTGCGCCCGATGTCGGAGGTCGGCCCTGTGGGGGTGCGCGAAGCGCGCGACGTGCTCGCCGAACGGCTGGGTCGGCTGCAGGAGGAACCGCCGCCTGTGCGGTACGGTCACGTCTTTGTCGGGACGCCCGAGCGCGCACGGGGCCGTGCCTTCGAGGTCGTGTTCGTGCCGGGCCTGGCCGAGCGGATCTTCCCGCAGCGGCTGCGCGAGGATCCGATGCTCCTGGACGAGGCCCGGGTCAGGGTCGATCCGGCGCTGGCCGTCCAGCAGGATCGCGGACATCACGAGCGGCTCCTGCTGCGCCTGGCGGTGGGCGCGGCGCGGACGCGCCTCTACCTCTCGTACCCGCGGATGGACGTCGGCGAAGCGCGACCGCGGGTCCCTTCGTTTTACGCGCTCGACGTGATGCGGGCGGCCACGGGCCGTGTGCCCCCTCACGAACAGCTCGAACAGGCCGCCGAGCGCGAAGCGCAGGCCACCCTGGCGTGGCCGGCCCCGATCGATCCGCGCCGCGCCATCGACGATCTCGAATACGACCTGGCCGTCATCCGGCCGCTCCTGCAAGAGGAAGATCCGACCCTGATCAAAGGGCGCGCCCATTATCTGCTGCGGCTGAACGACTGCCTGCGCGATGCGCTCGTCGATCGCTGGGCGCGCTGGACCGACCGATGGTCGCCTCACGACGGCCTGATGCGCGCGATCGAGGCGACACGCGACGCGCTCGCGCCACACCGGTTGAGCGCCAGGCCGTACTCGGCGTCGGCGCTCCAGCGCTATGCGGCGTGTCCGTATCAATTCCTGCTGTCTGCGATCTATCGCCTCAAGCCGATGGAGGAGCCGGAGCCGCTCGAGCGGATGGACCCGCAGACCCGCGGCCAGATCTTTCACCGGATTCAGGCCGAGTTCTTCCGCGCGTTCGTGCAGCAACTGAGACGTGACGCGGCAAGTATCGCGCCGAGCCCCGCCCTCGACCTCCTCGATGCCACGATCGAGCGCATCGCATCCGAGTACCACGATCTGCTGGCGCCGGCGATTGAGCGTGTGTGGCGCGATGAAATGGCGGCGATCCGGATGGATCTGCGCGCCTGGCTGCGGCAGATGGCCGCCGCCCGCGAGCCGTGGGAGCCGGCCTATTTCGAATTGAGCTTCGGTCTCGAGCGGGATGCGGAGCACGACCCCCACAGCGTGCCCGAGCC
>JACQTH010000397.1 GCA_016210935.1 Acidobacteriota bacterium
GATGGCGAAGACGTTACCCACGCGGCACCTCCGCTTCCGAGAGTTCCGGCGTCTCTTCCGTCGTCAGATGCAGGAAGACCTCCTCCAGGCTCATCTTGACCGGGCGCAGCTCCAGCAGACCCCAGCCCTGGTGCACGACGGCGCGCGCGAGCTCGCGGCGAACGTCGCGGCCATGGACGCTTTCGATTTCGATCGCGGCGACGCCATTCTGGCGGCCGATCACCTGCACCTTCGTCACGCCCGCGACGGATTCGAGGGTGGACGTGACATCCTGGCCGCCGGCGTCGATCTCCAGATACATCGTCTCCGATCCACGAAGCCGCCCGGTCAGGTTCTCGGGCGTGTCGACGGCCACGACGCGGCCCTTGTTGATGATGACGACACGCTGACACGTCTGCGACACTTCAGGTAGGATGTGCGTGCTCAGGATGATCGTGTGATCGCCGGCGAGCTTCTTGATCAACTCGCGCGTCTCGATGATCTGTTTGGGATCGAGGCCCGCCGTCGGCTCGTCGAGAATCAGCACGTCGGGGTTGTGAATCAAGGCCTGCGCGAGGCCGACCCGCTGCCGGTAGCCCTTCGAGAGCCTGCCGCAATGCCGGTCGGCCATGTCCTTCGCCCAGGTGCGCTCGATGACCCCCTCGACGCGCGACCGCCGCTCGTTGGCCGGGACCCCTTTGATCTTCGCCACGAAGGTGAGGTACTCGCGGATCGTCATGTCCGGGTACAGCGGGGGCGTTTCCGGCAGATATCCGGTGCGGCGTTTGGCATCGACCGGTTGGTTGAACACGTCGAAGCCGGCCACGATGGCGCGGCCTTCCGTGGCCGGCATGTACCCGGTCAGAATCCGCATCGTGGTGGTCTTGCCGGCACCGTTCGGGCCGAGAAAGCCGAGAATCTCCCCCCTCGCGACGCTGAAGCTCACGTCGTCGACGGCCGTGACACGTCCGTAGCGCTTCGTGAGGTTTTGAACCTCGATCACGTTGATGCCCCCCGCTGGAGTAACGATTTTCGCAGCTTCCGGCTTCTTGACCGCCGTAGCCTTGGCGAAGGCGGTCAGCCGGAAGACTACCGGCCGAATAACCTTCCGCCCGAAGGCGGAAGCCACGAGCTTAACGGGTTTCGTGGCTTCAGGCTTCAGCCGGAAGATTGCCGGGTCGGTGGTACAGAGCAGGCGTTTCGGTGAACGCCCAACGCGTGATCGTAGGGTACCTCGGTCGCGCAGGGCAAGCCGGGGAGTACTGACGGTTCTGGAAGGTTCTTAACGCAGGTTCTCGGGGAAGGTTCTTGGACGCCGGTTCTCACTGAGGGTTCGCCAGTTCGCCAATTCACCGGTTCTCTTATTGCTTCCGGTTGGTGAAGAAGTGCCCGTCGACGAACTCGTCGATGGCCGTCTGATCGGCCGGCTCGACGCGATCGAACTGCAGCCCCATGCCCGTCCGCTTGTCGCTCCACACGACCCGCGACTCGATGTCCAGATCCTGCTTCGAGCCCGGCAGGCGGAAGCGAACGCGAGCCTTGGCGCCTAGCTCGAGCGGCGTCATGGTCCGGATCCCAACACCGCCCTTGCTGATAGTCAGCGTCAAGGCCGCGGCGATGGTATTGCCGAAGCGGTAGGCGACCGGAATGCCGAGCACGACGCGCGGGCTGCTGCGGCGGTTGAAGTTGTCCGGAAACAGATGCGGCGCCAGCGAGGGCATGATGTGCTGGGCGGCGCTGTACTCGTTAACGTAGCCGGCGACCCCGAGGCTTGCCAGCTCGCGCACTTCTTCGGCATTACCGATCGTGCCGCTGAACACCAGAATCGGCAGGCGCGCGTTGTCGAGTTTCCGAACCGCCCGAACCAGCTCGACCCCGGTCGTATGGGGCAGGCGCAGGTCGAGCACAACGAGATCGATGTGGCCGAGGTCGGCCCGTACGCGGGCGAGCAGCTCCGCGGCGCTCTTGACCGTGACCGCCCGATGGCCGGCCGTCTCGACGGCGGTCTTGAAGCGGTCGCGCACGAACGCGGTATCGTCCGCGATGACGACAGTCTTGTGGGTCAAGGTGACACCCACCATTCGTCTGAGTATCGGTTGAGTAAGGGCGAAACCTTAATGAAAAGCCGGGGAATGCGCACTTTCCCGTTGCATTGCAGACTTTAGCAGGTTCTGCTTATAATCCGAACCTTGTTCGCGCCAGGCGGCTTTCGCCCCCAGCACCTGTCGCGATCGTCGTCCGAGGAGTCCTTATGGCGAGCTGTCCTGAGTGCGAAGAAGACATCGAAGTTGACGAATACGACGTGGACAAAGGGGATCTTCTGAGCTGCCCTCAGTGCGGCACCAATCTCGAAGTCGTCGGCACCGGCCCCATCGAGCTCGACTACGCGGCGGAGGAAGAAGACGAGGACGAGGACGAGGAAGACGAAGACGAGGAATCGGACGAGCTCGGCGACGAGGACGAGGAAGACGAAGAAGACGAGGAGGATTGGGAAGAGTGACTGACGTCGGGGAGGCGCCGCCCGCCGGTGCAGCTCTGGCAGCCGCGCCCGACCACACCGCGCCACCCGGAAAAGAAGAGCGTCTCCGGCAGATTCTGCGGGACCTCGGATCCGTTGTCGTCGCCTTCAGCGGCGGCGTCGACAGTGCCTACCTGGCCTATGTGGCGCACGCGGAGCTCGGAAGCGGCGTCCTCTGCGTGACGGCCGACAGTCCCAGTTATCCCGAACAGCATCGCGCGCTCGCCAGACGGCTCGCCGCCGACCTGGGGTTCGCGCACGAATTCGTCGCCACGCGCGAGATGGAGCTGCCGGAATACCGGGCCAATCCCGTCAACCGGTGCTACTACTGCAAACGCGAGTTGTACGAGACGCTGACCGCCCTGGCGAAGGTGCGCGGCTTCGCTGCCGTGGTCGATGGGAACAACGCCGACGACCGCGGTGACTACCGCCCCGGCCGGTCCGCGGCCCGCGAATTCGGCGTCCGCAGCCCGCTCGACGAGGTCGATCTCACCAAGGATGAAATCCGTGAGCTGTCTCGCCGCGCGGGGCTGGTCACGTGGGACGAGCCGGCGTCCGCATGCTTGTCGTCACGCATTCCGTATCTGGACGAGGTCACGCCTGAAAAGCTCCGGATGATCGAGCGCGCGGAGGCCGCCCTGCGCCGCCTCGGGTTTCGGGTCGTTCGGGTCCGGCATCATGACGCCATCGCGCGACTCGAGATCGGCCGTGACGAGATGGCGCGCGTCTTGGAACCCGTTATCGCCGACGCGATCGTGCGCGACCTGACGGCGATCGGGTACGAGCACGTCACGATCGACCTGCGAGGCTACCGGATGGGCAGCCTGCATGATCGCTTTCGCGTCCGCCCTGTGTGAAACTGCCGCTCGCGCTCCTGCTGGCGCTGACCTTTTTCGCCCTCCACATCACGCGCCTCGCGCCGAGCCTCGAGGACATCGATTCGGTCAACTTCGCGCTGGCGATTGATCGCTTCGATCCCGTCGAGCATCGCCCGCATCCACCCGGCTATCCGGTTTTTGTCGCGCTGGCGCGGCTCTCGGCGCGGGTCGTCACTCCGGAGTCCCGGGCGCTCGCGTTCTGGGGGACGCTGTTCGGCGCCCTGTCTGTCTTTCCGTTGGCGCGGCTCTTCAGGGCCTTTGAAGCCGTCAGGCGCGAGGGGTCAGGTCTAGGCCTGACCCCCTTTGTCGTCGCGGCCGTCATCGTCACGATCACCTCTCCGCTTTACTGGTTCACCGCCGTACGCCCGCTCAGCGACGGGCCGGGATTGTTTGTTTCACTCCTTGCCCAGGCGGCCCTTGCGGACGCGTTCGTCCGGCATCGGGCTATCAGGGGCCAGCGCGAGCGTGGATCATCCATGTCCGATGTGGGGGCATCCGGCCGGCTCGTCGTGCTCGGCGCGCTGCTGTCGGCCGTGGCGATCGGCCTCCGAGCGCAGGCGGCCTGGTTGACGCTGCCGCTGCTCGCTATGGTCGTGCTGGATCGCATCGGCACGGATGCCGCAGGCGCGATCCTTGGGAGCGCCATGGCATTGGTTGTGGGGCTGTTGCTCTGGATGATCCCGATGTTCATGGTCATTGGAGACCCGGCGCGGTACTTCACCGCGCTCATGGATCAGGGCGGCGAGGACTTGACAGGTGTCCAGATGCTGGCGACTGGATTCACGCCGCGCCTGCTCCTGCTCGCGTTGTGGCAGACGGTCGTGGCGCCCTGGCATGCAGACGCGCTGGGGTGGACGCTCGTCGCGCTCGCGTTGGTGGGCGCGGCCGAGATGGTGGCGCGAGCCCGGGCCACCCTGGTGGTGCTGCTCGCGACCGCCATGCCGTATGCGCTGTTTCACCTGGTGTTCCATGAAACCGCCACGGTACGGTACGCGCTGCCGCTCATTCCCGCGATCGCCTACCTCGCCCTGTGCGGGGCGCGGCTCCTGCTGCGGCGCTGGGCACTCGCCGCGGCCCTGGGGATCGCTGTCGCCTCGATCTGGATCACGCATCCCGCGGTTCACGCGTACGGCGCGAGCGCCAGTCCGGTGGCCGCAGCGCTCGATGCTCTCGCCAAAAACGCCGATGCCCGGAATCGCCCGATCGGAATGCACCACGTGTTCGCCCGGTCGTTCGCCGCATCCGGCCTGAAGGCGCGCGCGCTGCCGGCGCCGCCGAAGCGGGAATGGCTCGAGCTGGTTTCACGGTGGAAGAACGGCAACCTCGAGCCGGTGTGGTTCCTCGCAGATCCAAAACGTACCGATCTGGCGCTGATCGATCGGAAATCGCGACGGCTTCTCCAGGCCTACCGCTGGCCGTTTGGGGACGATCGGCTCCTGGGCGGCGCGCGACCAAGCGAGGTGGACCTCTACGAGATCGTGCCGCCGCGATGGTTTGCCGAGCAGGGATTTGCCTTGACACCGGAAACAGCCGGGATCGCGCGCGAGATGGGTCAGGGTCCGTCGCTTGACCCGATTCGCGCCCGGGTCAAAGCTCGCGCCGACGACGCGACGCTCATGGTCGGCGGGCGCCATCTCGGAGGGTCGGCCGATGCTGCCCTGTTCCGCGTCACGAGCGACGAAAGGGAGCTCGCGACGTGGAAGGTCGAGCCTTCTTCTTTCTTTCTGAAGTTCTTTCAGATTCGAGGCGCGGACCTCGGGGTCGCCGGCGTGTACACCGCGCTCGAAATCCAGGCCGTCTCCGCCACGGGCTCGCCATCGGTCCCGGACACCAGCATCGAGCAGTTCGACGTTCAGGACGCCGACGTCCTGGTCTTCGGGTTCGGCGAGGGGTGGCACGAGCTCGAATACAATCCGGCCACCGGAGCGTTGTGGCGTTGGACGAGCGAACGCGCGGTCGTGCGCGTGCGGCATCGGGCGGACGCGGTGCGGGTACGGGTCAGAGGCGAATCGCCCTTGCGGTATTTCGACGATGCTCCAGTCGTCGTGATTCGAGCCGGGGTGCGCGAAGTCGCGCGCTATACGCCGACGGAGGATTTCGACTGGACGATCGTGGTTCCGGGTCCTGCGCTGGAGTCATCGGAAACGCAGATTGTCGTCGAAACGGATCGCACGTTCGTGCCGGCGGAGCGATCGCTCTTTCGCCGCAGCACCGATCGGCGACGGCTCGGGTTAAGAATCTACGAATTCTCGGTCGAGGCCGCTTCCGGCGCACCGCGGCCGTAGCTGTCGGCTCCGGGCTAACAGGCTGCGGGCTTCGGGCTCCAGGCTTCGGGCTTCGGGCTCCGGGCTTCGGGCTCCGGGCTTCGGGCTACGGGAAACAGGCTTCGGTTTGGCAAGTTATTCCTGTTTTTCCGCGCCCGCAGCCCGTAGCCCGGAACCCGCAGCCTGTTAGCCCGCTTTCCGCGCCAGGCACAGAATCGAACTGCCGACCGGCATATCGACAAACTTCAGCGCCGCCGCCTCGATGGCCAGAACGCCAGCCAACGCCGCATTGATGGGCGCCGGCGGTATTGCAATCTCCCGTCCGGCATGCTCCTCGGGTTGAAGCCCCATCAGTCGCTGTGCGGTCCGCATGATCAGCATCATCGGAAACAGCGTGGCGTAGGTGTGGGTCATCCGAACGACGGAAAACCCGGCGCCCTGAAGCAGGCGGCGAAGGCTGGCGCGACTGTAGCGCCGGACTTCTTCGCTGAGCACGGAGTGGTTTCCGGTCAGCATCCGCATCGCCGCCACGTTGACGATCGCGGCCCCCCCCGGCTTCAGCACGCGCCACATTTCACGCGCCGCCAGGAGCTCCTCAGAATCCTGCAGACAGTAGAGCACATCGAACGACGTGACGAGCTCGAAGCTGCCATCGGGAAACGGCAGGTGCGTCACGCTCGCGCGCGTCAGGCGCCGGTGATGCCGGCGCGCAACATCGATCCCGGCGCGGGTCAGCTCGCACCCGAACGTGCGGCCGAACGGATCGAGCAGGCGAAAGTTGCCGCCGGTGCCGCAGCCGCAGTCCAGGATCCGGGGCCGTGCGCATCCGGTGGTGGCCTGTTCGAGCAGCGGGCGGACAAAGCGCCGGAAGCTGCGGAACCAGAAGTGACGGCGCTCGGCCTCCTGCGTCGCGGCGAGCAGACGGTCCACGCAGGGATTCTACAAGAGGGATTACGGTGCAGGGTGCGAGGTGCCAGGCCTTTCTACCACCTCGTCCGTTTGACAGATGCGTGTTCAAGTCAGTAAGCTCCGGCTGGCAGCCCGAAGTCGAGGCCTGAGCTCGAATTCACCAACACGTCGGACCCTCGCGGAATTCTCGGATCACCCCACGGAACCCTTCTCCCAGAAGCGCGAGCAGTCCGTGCTGCAAACGTCGAGGAGACGATCCATGAAGCGCGTGAGCCAGTTCGTCCTGATAGCGATTTGCGTGGCGATCCTGGGTGCCGGCTGCAGGAAAAAAGAGCCGGTCACGGCTCCGCCGCCGCCGCCGCCCCCGCCCCCGGCTGCGACGCC
>JACQTH010000387.1 GCA_016210935.1 Acidobacteriota bacterium
AGCCACGACCGTCGATCCGATGAAAGCGCTTCGCGCAGAATAGTCACTGGGGAAATGGCGGACCCGTGCGTTTCAGCCGACCCTGCCAGTCAGCGCGGCGGCGGAGTCAATCCTTGTCGCGCGGCGCGCGGGAACGTACGCAGCCGTCAGGGCAATGACGACCAGGATCGCCGCGCAGGATCCAAAGGTGACCGGGTCGAACGTGGACACGCCGAAGAGAAATCCTCGCAGCAGGCGCGCGAGCATCGCCGCGACCGCCACTCCGATGACGACGCCGACGGCCGTCATCCCCACGGCGCCGCGGAGCACGCCGCGCAAAATGTCGCCCGGGCGCGCGCCCAGCGCCATCCGCACCGCAAACTCCCGGGTGCGCTGAGACACCGAGTACACCACGACACCGTAGAGGCCGACCAGGGTCAGCAACAATGTCATGACGCCGAATGCGCTGCTGACGGTCGCCATGACGCGGCTTGGGTACAGCGGGATCTGTCGCAACTCTTCATACCCCATGACCACCGGAACGCGAATCCGCGAGTCGGTCGCCCTCAGCTCGCGGCGCAGCGCCTGAGCCAGGCCGACATTCCCAGTGGCGCGCACGTGGAAGGCCAGGGTGTCCATGGTGATCGGACCGAATGGGAGGTAGAGATATGGACGTGGCGGCTCGCCGACCGCGTAGTACGGGATGTCCTTCGCGACACCGACGACTTGGACGGGCGGGGCGTTACCGAGCTGAATCTGCCGGCCGATCGGATCCCCATCGCGCCAGTAGCGTCGAGCCATCGTCTCGTTGACCACGGCCACCACCGCGGCCTCATCATCGCCATCGCCGGGCGCGAAGCCTCGGCCCCCCACGATGGGAATGGACATCACGTCGAAGTAATTTGTGGCGACGAGGTTGGTGGCTATCGAGATGAACCGCTTGCCGTCCGGCGGTGTGTACCCTTCAATCGCCACCCCACGTGACTCCCGTGCATCGCCGAGTGGCACGACCGCCCCAAACGTCACGGCGCTCACGCCGGGCAGCGCGCGCACGCGCTCCATCGTCTCGCGGTAGTAGACGCGTCGGCGTGCGGCGTTGTAGTTGAGGCCGCCCGGCTCCGCCTCCGCGATCACGAGATTCGACGCGTTGAAGCCCAATGGGAACGCGCCGACCGCGGCGATGCTGCGGACGAGCAGGCCGGCCGACACGAGCAGGGCCAGCGATACCGCCACCTGGGTCACAAGCAGGATGCGCTGTGCCAGCGATCGCCGCCGACCACCGATCGACGTCACGCCGTCTTCCTTGAGCGGCGCCGTGACCTCGAAGCAGGTGGCGCGATAGGCCGGCAGCCCACCGAACAAGACCGTCGTCAACATCGCGAGCGCCGCCGCGAAGCTCAGCACTCGCCAGTCGAACACGACGTTCGGGTCAAGATTCTGCAGACCGGGCACCGGCGGCCGCAGCATGAGGATCGCGTCCTGGGTCCAGACGGCGAGGAGCAGCCCCACGGCCGCTGCGGTACATGCGAGGAGGATACTTTCAGCGATCCACTGCCGCATCACGCGTGCGCGCGTGGCCCCCATCGCCTGACGGATGGCGATTTCGCGACGGCGTCCGATGACGCCGGCGAGCTGAACGTTCGCGATATTGGCGCACGCGCCAGCTAGCGCCAGACCCGCCACGATGAGCGCGAAGATCAGTACGCGCTGCAGCATCGGCGCCATGTCCTCAGGGATGGCGAGCGCCCGAACGAGGCTCACCTTGAGATTGTCGTTCTGCGATGCATGTTCCCGCCTGAGCGCGGAGGCAATGCCCGCGAGCTCAGCGCGAGCTTGTTCAATTGCCACGCCCTCACGCAGGCGGCCTGTCGAATACAGCCAGCCCCAGCCGCGATTGGTGATGTCGAGGCCCCGCGGCCGCACCGTGCCGTAGGTCATCAACGGCACCCACATGTCGGTCCCGAGTGCGTCGTAGCTGCCTCGGAATGCAGCCGGCGCGACACCAATCACGCTGAACGCGGCGCCGTTGAGATACACGGGGCTGCCAAGCACCGCGGGGGATGCGCCAAACCGAGTGCGCCACCACCGGTCGCTGATCACGGCAACCGGCTGACCGGCATTCAGCTGATCGTCGTCGGGTTGAATCACCCGTCCGAGCGCGGCAGGGACGCCGAATGTTGAAAAGTAGTTGCCGCTGACAAGCTCGATCGCAGCAGTCTCCGTGGCGTCACCGAGGCCTGACGCGACAAAGGTCTGTTGGTGGATCGCCAGCGAATGGAGCGTCCGGGAGCGCGACACGAAATCAACGGCGTTCGGGTATGAGATCACGTCGAACGCGCGGACGTCGGTGGCGCCGAAGAGCCGGACGAGACGCTCAGAGTTCGGCACGGGGAGTGGGCGGAGCAGGGCCGCGTTGACCAGAGAGAAGATCGCGGTATTGCTGCCGACGCCGATCGCCAGCATCAGAATCGTGACGGCAGTCAGGGCCGGGCGCCGAAGCGCCAGACGCAGCGCGTAGCGGAGGTCCTCCCCAATGCCCTGCATGACACGGCGTAGCAG
>JACQTH010000388.1 GCA_016210935.1 Acidobacteriota bacterium
CATCGTGGTTCCGTAAAGGACATGACGAACCGCGCCAACGCGTTGCAGACCTCCGACGAATCCCTCACGCTGCGGCTCATCGAGATCGTCCGCCGGCGTCGCACACTTGCGCTGTTCTGTTTCGGCACCGTGCTGGCGGCGACCCTGTCGTTCGCGCTCTGCCTGCCGGATCTTTATCGCGCGACAGCGGGCGTGCTGGTCGAGCGCCAGATTCCCGAGTCGTTCGTCCGGCCCGCGGTCACCGGCGAGCTGGAGAGCCGCCTCCATGTCATCAAGCAGGAGATTCTCAGCCGCGACAAGCTGACGCAGCTGGTCGACCGGTTCAACCTCTATGCGGATCTGCGGTCGAGGATGTCGCAGGAGGAGATCCTCGAGCGCACACGCCACGATATCGCGGTCGACCCGTCGGGCCCCGAGCAGGTGAGCGGCCGTATCAAGACGGTGACCTTCAGGCTGAGCTACACGAGCCGCGACCGCGACACGGTTGCCGGCGTGACCAACGCGATTACGGCGTTTTACGTGGCGCAAAACGACCGGATCCGATCGCAGGAGGCGGCGCAGACGACGCAGTTCCTCAAGACGCAGCTGGAGGAGGCCCGGAAGCAGCTCAGGCGCCACGAGGACAACGTGCGCGCCTACACCAGCCGGCACATCGGCGAGCTGCCGCAGCAGGTCGAGGTGAACCTGGCGGCGCTCGAGCGACTGAATACGCAGCTTCGATTGAACGGCGAGCGCCAGCTGAAGGCGCTGGACCAGCGAGAGAGGCTGGTCGACATGCAGAGACCCGTGACGTCTGGTGCGACCGCGGCGCGCCTGGTGGAAACGGATCCGGCGATCGCCCGGCTCGAGGAAAAGCGGGAAACGCTCGCGCAGATGGAAACGCGCTTCACGAGCAAGCATCCGGACGTGCTGCGGTTGAAGGAAGAAATTGCGGTCCTCGATCGTGAGGTCACTGAACAGAAGCTCGCCCAGCAGCGGGCGAGGGCCCAACAGCCCGCCTCCGATCAGAAGCCGGCGGAAGGTTCAGGATCCGAGGCGCCCGTCGCGGACCCCGCGGCGATGCAGCTGATGCGTCGCAACACGATCGAAGCGATCGACGCCGAGCTGGACAAGTTGAAGCAGGAAGAGAACGGGCTGCGGCAGATGATCGCAACCGTCGAGAAACGGCTGGAGAGCGTGCCTGAACGCCAGCAGGATTTCGCGCTCCTCACGCGCGATCACAACGCCGCCAAGGAATTGTACGAATCGCTCCTGAAACGCTACGACGAAGCCCAGCTGGCCGAAAGCATGGAGACCGATCGACAGGGGGAGCGTTTCAGGGTGTTGGAGACGGCCCTGCCACCGGAGGGGCCGACCGCGCCCAACCGGCCACGACTGATGTTCATGGGCGTCTTTCTCGCCATCGCTTTGTCGCTTCTGGTGGTTCTCGCGGTCGAGCAGTTCGACTCGACATTCCACAGCGTCGACGACATCCGGCGTTTCACCAAGGTGCCGGTTCTCGTCACCATTCCCTACATCGTGCACGGGTCGTGGCGCCGCTACCTCCGGCCGGCCATGGTCGCCGTCTCGTTTCTCCTCGTGCTGGGGCTGGTCATCAGCGTCTCGACGCATTTCGCGCGCGGGAACGAGGACCTCGTGCGCCTGCTGGTGCGCGGCGCCTGATAGGACCTCTTATGTCGACACCCCGCGTTGACCACGCTCTGGTGAGCCTGACGAATCCGGCCTCCTTCGCCGCGGAGCAGTACCACGGATTAGGGCTCAAGGTCGAGCGCCTTCGCCTGGCCCGCGACATCCGCGTCATTGGCGTGACCAGTCCCGGCATTGGGGACGGCAAGACCGTCACGGCGATCAATCTGGCCGCGGCGCTGGCGCGCGGCACCGACGCGAGGGTCCTGCTCGTCGATGCCGATCTGCGGCGGCCGGCCATCACCGGGCCTCTCGCGCTCGACATTCCTCGGCCAGATCTTCCGCCTAAAGGCGGAAGCCACGAAGAACCAGATCTTCCGCCTGAAGGCGGAAGCCACGAAGAAAAAGGCCACGGTCTCGCCGACCTCGTCATCGATCCCAACGTTTCGATTCAGGATGCCGTTCGCCCGATC
>JACQTH010000032.1 GCA_016210935.1 Acidobacteriota bacterium
CCACGAGGCTCAGGGAAGCGATGGCGAATGCGGCCATGGTCCATGGCATCCGCTTGGCCAGTCCCGAGAGCTGGCTGACCTCGGTTTTGTGCGCGGACACGTAGATCGAGCCGGCGCACAAGAAGAGCGTGATCTTCGAGACGGCATGATTCGTCACGTGGGCGATACCGCCCAGCACGCCGCTTGGGGTCAGAAGCGCTCCTCCCAGGACGATGTAGGAGAGCTGGCTTACCGTTGAGAAGGCCAATCGGGCCTTCAGGTTGTCCTGGCTGAGGGCCAGAAGCGAGCCTGCAACAATCGTCACGGCGGCGACAGCCAGCGCGAGCGTGTCTGCGCCGAGCGTCCGCATGGCCTCGGGACCGAAGACGAACAGGAAGACGCGAAGCGTCGAGAAGACGCCAGTCTTGACGACGGCCACGGCGTGCAGGAGCGCGCTGACAGGCGTCGGGGCCACCATGGCGGCCGGCAGCCAGCTGTGCAAGGGCATCACGGCGTTCTTGGCGAACCCGAACAGGAACAGCGCGAACACGATATAGAGCAGCGTCGGATGAGCGGCCAGCTCCGAAGCCGGCAGGATCCCACCGCTGCGGAATTCGAGAGTTCCGGCCACGTTATAGGTGAGGATGATCGCCGCGATGAGGAACAGCTTCGCGGCGCCGAGCAGATACACGATGTACGTGCGGGCGCCAGCCTTGGCTTCGTCCGTCTCCTTGTGCCCCACGAGAGGATAGGTGGCGAAGGTCAGCGCTTCATAGAAGAGGAAGAGGGTAAAGAGGTTGGCCGAGAAGGCCACACCCATGGTGGCGGACAGGGCCAGCGCGAAGCACGCGAAGTAGCGGGTCTGCGCGTGTTCGTCGAGGGAGCGCATGTAGCCGATCGAGTAGAACGAGGTCGCGATCCAGAGAACGGCAGCTCCCAGGGCAAACAGGAGACCAAAGGCATCGACCCGAAGCGCGAGCTCGATACCGGGGAGGATCCGGAAGAGCACGAGCTGGAGGGTGGCACCCGCCAGGATCGCCGGGATCATGGAGACCACGAACGCCAGCTGCAGGACCCCGGCGGCCACGGACCAGAATTCCCTGAGGTTGGCCCGCCGCTCGCCCGTGCGGGCGATGAGGAGCGCGCCCGCGGCCGAAGCGAGAATGGCTAGCAGGGGTTTGGCGGAGAACACCGCTACGGAGTCCATGTCACGAAGCTTGGCCTCACACCGACGAATAGGAACGAAACTTCGGTGGCGGCGAAGCTTCGTTACTAGTTTGCGCGGCCGCAGGTGCGGCCACGCCTACGCCGGGCTTGCACAAAAACGACTCGTTCGTACCGCCTGGCCGTGCAAGCACGGCTTACCACCTCAGCTCGGTCAGGTCCTCCACGTTGATCCCCGGCCTGTTCCGAGTCAGTGCGAGCACCAGGCCCAACCCGATCGCCGCCTCGGCTGCGGCCACCGCGATCACGAAGAGGGCCAGGATCTGGCCGCGCAGGTCCTGCAGGTGCTGACTGAACGCAGCCAGACTGACGTTGACGGCATTGAGCATGATCTCGATGGAGATCAGCATCAGGATGACGTTCCGTCGGCCGAGGAAGCCGATCAGGCCAATCGCGAAGAGGACCGCGCTCAGTCCCAGGTACGCGCCAACGGGCACCATCAGGACTCTGTCCTTCTCCTGGCGACAACGACCGCACCCACGATCGCGGCCAACAGGATGAGGGAGGCGATCTCGAAGGGCAGCGCGAACTGAGTGAAGAGCGCCTCCCCAACCGCGGACAAGCTGCCTGACGAAGGTCCTGCGGTTGTGGGAGGCACGGCGGGCGGCGGCACCAGCCCGGGTACCTGGGCGTACCAGGCCAGGGCCGCGAAGGCGACCCCGGCGGCGGCGCACAACGGCCAATGAGCGCTGAAGCGCCGCCCTGCCGCCTCGGTGGGCAGATCGAGCAGCATCAGGAAGAAGAGGTAGAAGACCAGGATGGCGCCCGCGTACACGATGACCTGCACGGCCGCCAGGAATTCGGCACTCGCGAGCAGGAAGATCCCCGCGACGTGCAGGAAGAGGGCGAGAACCCAGAGCATGCTATGGACAGGGTTCCTGCGGGTCACGGCCAGAATTGCGCTCGCGACGCTCGCGGCCGCCAGGTAGTAGAAGGCAATCTGCCCCGGAAGGATTGGCATTTCGCGCCTGAGGTTGCGACTAGGCGGGGTATTTACCCGAGATGTAATTCTCAAGCTGATGGATCGTGAAGTCCTGGGCCGTGATGACCCAGTGGACGAGGTCGCCAATCGACACCACGCCAACAACCCTCC